>NZ_JBALQK010000214.1:0-257 GCF_036965845.1 Bacillus sp. JJ1127
TTTAAGCATATTTCCTCCAAAGGATAAGACATATAGGACTTGGCAAAAAAACGTACACACTTTATAATCCTCTACTCAGTTTTAAACAAATCGAACTATTCCTAATTTATCACAAATGAATTATAATATCTCTCTACCTCTGTATAACAGAGTCTACTTTGTATTTAAAACCTTTCTTTTTTCCATTTCTTCAGAAGTTACAAATTCTTATTTTGATTCCTTATTGAGCTAATCTACTCCGTTAGTGGAAGAAGGAT
>NZ_JBALQK010000214.1:359-1989 GCF_036965845.1 Bacillus sp. JJ1127
ACTTTATTATCTCTGCACAGCGGCTTTTTTGTTGTATATTAGTTGTTAATATTCTGAAAAATATTTCTCAACATATCTAAAAGAGGGAGTTTATATATAACTTGCTGAATTATGTTAATATTGAAATAATTACAAATAAAGGGAAAAGGGGGATGGATTGCTGTGAGTGCACATGTAGTAACAAAAGAACAACTTAAACATTCGTTAGACGATTGGTATCATTCGATGTTGCAACAACAAGTAGAAAAAGCGACAAACTTAAAACAAGAAATTGATGAGAAGATTGCTAATATCGAAGAAGATCAAAGTTTATTGTTATATTACTCCTTACTAGATTTTAGATATAAGGTGTTGACTGATGGCTTAGGTATCACAAAAGAGAGTTTTAATAAAATTGAATCGTTTGATATACCAATCGATAACTTTCTATCTTACTACTATCATTTCTTCAAAGCTATTCATGCAACTCTACTTGCAAATCATAATGAGGCTAAAGAGCATTATGAGAAAGCAGAAAATCTTTTGAAATTCGTTTCTAATGAACTAGAACAAGCCGAATTTTATTATAGAATTGCCTCTTTCTATAACATTACTTTTCATTCGCTTATGGGTATCAAATGTGCATCTAAAGCAGAAGAGGTATTTTCTAAACACACTGGTTGTGAAATTAATGTAGCGTTATGTAAGAATATTCTAGGAGGAGCTTGTGTACAGCTACAACAATTTGAATTAGCAGAAGAATATTTTACTTCTGCAATAGATATTTTACAGAAGCAAAATGAAGAAATCTTAATTTTAAGGGTTAGAAATAATTTAGGTTGGTTATATGCAAGCCAAAACCTTTCAAGTTTGGCTATTCGCCATTTGTCAGAAGTTAATCAAAAAATCTCTAACCACTTTAAAGCTATTTTCTTACAAGCGAGAGAATATTTTAAACTTGGAGAAAAAGAAATAGCAGAAGAATTTATTAGAAGGGGTTTAGATGTTTGTGAAAAATTAAAAAATGAGGAATACAAGCATCATTTTTTAATTTTAAGAGGAATGAATGACAACATCCCTTTGGCAGAATTAGAGACTTTAATTGTTTTAGGAACTGCATATTTTAAGAAAGAAAGGTTATTAGGGTATGTACAAGAATATGCCGAAATATTGGCGGTCAAATTTCATGAGATGGTAAACCTTGAAAAATCGGCAAAATACTTCTATTCAGCTTATAAAGCTAAACAAAAATTATCAGAAAAAGGAGCGTTAAAGTGATGAAAAAGATTTGTTCAATTATGGTAGGTTTAGCTATGATTGGTATTGTTTCTTTTGGATTAAATAGTTCTGTAGAAACTTTACAGTCTGCTCATGGAGACTATCCTGCACCTGCTTACAATAAAGGAAAAGAAATTTAAGTAAATGTACAGCAAAAAAGAAGAACGTTTACCCTCACTAATAGGCGTTCTTCTTTTTTGTTTCTTCTTTATTCTTCATCTTTGCCTTCAAAATCACGTAATAAGTATTAATAAAATATATAAATCCATTTTAATTTTTCAATATATTAGTCGTGGCTATGAAGAACAACAAGTGATCTGCACTCGTTCTCTCTTTATTTTCACTTGGCATGTGGCAAAAAAAGGCCCTGACC
>NZ_JBALQK010000215.1:0-22067 GCF_036965845.1 Bacillus sp. JJ1127
GGTATATATAGAATGAAAACAGATGATGCATTCGTAGGAAAAACCCAAACAAGAAAAAATCTTTTCAATTTATTGATTCTTGGACAGGCTTCTGGAATAGGACAATTATTAAGCGGAATTCTGTGTGTAATTATAGGAATCGTTTCCTTTATAATTAAATAATTTGCAAGTAAAAGGAGCTAACATATATAGTTTAGCTCCTTTTGCTGTTATAAAGTCTTTTGGCAAGGTCGCGCATCGGTAACAAATGGTGAAGGTGATTATGAAAGTGGTGGTTGGAAAAGTAAAAATCGTGGAAGTGGAAAAACAACACTTTTAAATATTATTGGTTTGTTAGAAAAAGCTGACTCAGGAGATATTGTGATAGATGGTCAAATAAATCCGAATGCAAAACAAACGTTGTTGTTACAACGCAATCATTTAATCTTAAACGTAATGGCGGATTCAGTTAAGAACGATTAAAAGAATCGTTCTTTCTTTTTGTGTGACGAAATTTGTCGGAATATCGATATTCTATGTCGAAGCGTCGATATATTTGTAAAAGTGGTCGATATCATTTTATTGGTTGATGGTGACCGAGTGTACTAGTGGGTAAGACGGTGTAGATTAGAAAATCTGTCAATTAGTGATTATACATGATTGAAGAGTGTTTATAATGATTCATATAAGCTGTGAAAAAGAAAGAAGATGTTTCCGTTAAGGAGAAGTGAGTATATGACAAAAGAATTATCATTACAAGATTTGTGTAAGGAATTAGAGAAAGAAGAATTGATTGAATTAGTGAAGCACTTGGCAGATCGGTATATGGATATAGATATGGCTGTAATGGAATGGTACGCATTACAGAAAGGAAGCGAAAAGAAAGATCCTTTATCAAACAAGCTGCTTTGGGAATATTGGGAAAGGGCAGAAGAGATCATTAGTGATTTCAACGATTATGGTCGTGGACCTGAATACCTTGAATATGAGGCTTATGAATATTTGGAGAAAATAACAGGCTTAGTATTTCAATATTCCATCCCTACTGAAGAGAAAAGATTACTAATCAATAAATTATTTACGCAGTATGCCATTGGAAACTCTGGGTTTGATGATGTGCTAATGGATATGATCTATGAATTATGTGAGTCGGATTCGGACTGGAAACATGTGATTATGTTGCTTCAAAAGGCACCTAGTGATTGGAATCAAACACTTATCATGGGCATTTATAAAGATCAATTACAAGACGGAGAAGCGTATTTGCAATTACGGTTACAATCTTTAAAATATGGAATGGATTATTGGGATTTAGCAGCATATTACATATCACAGGAGCAGATAGATAAAGCGATTGAAGTTGCTGAAGCAGGAGTGGAGAACGGACATGGCAGAAAAACAGAATTATTCGCATTTCTATTTGATTATTATGCAGAACAAGATGAAATGAATCAAATACAAGCTGTAGTAGACATGGCTTTCTGTGAGCAATCCGACATTGACCTAATACGTGATCGTGCTTTTGCATACTTTAAACGGAAGAATGAGTATGAAGAGTTAAAGAATATGTTAGTAAGGGCATTTCGAACGGATTATCGCGATAAAAAACATTATGATGATTTTAATTCAATGAAAGAGCATTTCTCAGTTGAAGATTGGGCAGAAGTGCAAGAAGAGATGATGGGAATTGTTCAAAAAGAAAGTACGATGGATTACTTGGAAATTTGTTATGACAATGAGATGTATAATGAGATACTAGAAACCATGCTTAAACAAAGCAAAATAACATATGGATATGTTGACATAGGTTTGGACCGTTTTGCAGATAAACTTGTAGATAAATATCCAAGAGAAATCATGGAATATTATTGGAACAAAGGCTGTGTCCTTATACCAAACGGTAATCGTAAACGTTATAAAGTAGCTGTCAAACACTTTAAAAAAGCAAAAAACATTTATGAAAAGAAACTACAGGAACAAGATGTATGGCAAAAACGGTTAGAAGCACTGAAAATACAGCATAAAAGTAGGTCGGCGTTTTTAGATGAGATGCGTGTGTTTGGATAAGTGGAGGGGCTATTTCAGTTTGAAATAGCCTATTTCTATAATAAAAAAGAACTAACCTACATGATTAGTTCTTCTGCTATATGTGTTTATTTAAATTGTATCTCCATGAGCAGCTAATAAGAAATCCGGTCTTGCAGGTGCAGGAGTATCTCCATGAGCAGCATATTGTTTAACATCAAACTTTGGTGCAGGAAGATCTGCGTGTCCTGCTTGCATTGATTCAGAAAGAGTACTTGCTCCAAAAGATAAAACACCCGCAACTGCCAATCCCATTACAGCTAAACTAAGTTTCTTCATCATTTTAATGCTCCTTTTTCTAATAATTTTTTTCTTATTTCATAAGCTTTATGAAAATAATGTTCAGCCTTTTTTATGTTTTCCTTCTTATGAAATTCCATTGCTAACATTTCTCCATATTCTTGAATATATTCCATTAAACCTTCTCTTTCAAAGTAAGAAAAACCTTCAAGAACCACTCTTTCTATATTTTCTATAGTTGAGAATTGACATAATTCTTTCAAAATCAAAAAGTGATGTCGATACTCATCATTTTCTAGTTCGCTACAAACTTTCAATCCTGTTTCAATTAATTCTTTAGCTTTCTCTGTTTCTCCTAATTTGTAATGTTCTCTGGCTTCTAGAAAAATTGCCTTAAAATGATTAGGAATATTTTGAGAGACTTCTGATAAGTGCCTGATAGCTAAAGGGGAAAGATTTTGACTTGCATACAACAACCCTAAATTGTGTCTTACCCTTAAAATTAATATTTTATTATTTTGCTTTTGTAAAATATTAATTGCAGAAGTAAAGTACTCCTCTGCGTACTCGTATTGCTTTAATTCTGAACAAGATAACCCTAGAACATTTTTACATAAAGCTACATTAATCTCATGTCCTATATGTCTGGAGAATACTTCATTTGCTTTCGTTGCATATTGAATTGCTGAAAGTGGTTGATATGTTTGGTAATAAAATGAAGAAATCCTATAATTAAACTCTGCATGCTCCATTTCATCTAAAACATGCTCTAATAAGTTTTCTGCTTTTTCATAATGCTTTCTAGCTTCATTGTAATTGGTAAGCATGGTAGAATGGACTGCCTTGAAGAAATGATAATAGTAAGCTAAAAGAGTATCGGTTGGTGTAGGAAAAGACTCAACTTTGTCAAAAGCATTTTTTGAAATTCCTAAACCATCTGTTAGAACTCTATATCTAAAATCTAACAGTGAGTAATGCAGTAATACATTTTGATCTTCTATATTATGAATTTTTTCACCAATTTCTTTTTTTAATTGTGTAGCTTCGATTACATGTTGTGCTCTTATTTCTTGATACCAATCATTCAACAATTTGGTAACTAGTTCATTACCAGTAGCTTGAACACTCATAGAACCCCCTTCTTTCTATATATTTTGATTATTATTAAAATACCATAAATTTAAAATATTAGAGGTGTAATTACAGATTTCTCAATAATTGTCAGAAAATTAAACTGGGAAATAACTTATTTCTAAAGACGTTATTTTCAGTTGTGATTTTAATAAAGTAATCGAATATACAGTGATGTAAGAACTTTCTTCTCATGTCATTTCTTTTCTTTAGTCCATAAAGTAGTAGTGGAATCAAAAGAAGTAGTCATAGTCCTACTACATTAGGAACTAAGGCTGCTTAATGACACCATAGCTAATTGAATGCTCAGCTGAGTATTATTTTTGTTTCGAAAATATTATAATGTTTTATATAAATAAAAGGATTTTATATCGAAAGGAAGAAAGAATGAATTTCAATGTAGAACTACCACAATCACTAAAAGAAATGATTTGGAACGGGTGGATACTCTTAGGTGTTATAGTTACTGTATGTATTGCGCTCGTCATCATTACATCCTATATACCAGAGACTATCCTACGTATAGTGAAAGGTGTTATTGCCATAGCTATTTTAGGAGTGATATTTTATATAGCCTATTAAACTTAGTTATTTTGGCAAAAGAACGGAGGTGAGATGATGGCGAAGAGGAAGCAAGATGATTCCATATTAGGTTCTCTGCTAGTTATGACAGTTGTTGGAATACTGTGGAAACCTGAATTTTTAATACCGATAGTAATTGTATCAGCAGCTATTATATTGTTATATATTTATGTGCATGTTAAGGAACTAAAAGAGCTTCGACAATCAAAAATCTATGATATTGATCAAATGAACGGTCATCAATTTGAAGAATACTTGGGTATTTTGTTTCGATCACTGGGTTATCAAACACAAGTTACGAAGGCGTCTGGCGACTTTGGAGCAGATTTAGTCTTACGAAAAAACAATAAAAAGATTATCGTGCAAGCAAAACGTTATAAGAAGAATGTAGGAATTAGTTCTGTTCAAGAAATTGTTGGTGCAAAAGAATTCTATAAAGCGGATGAAACATGGGTTGTTACGAATAGTAATTTTACAGCCGCAGCACGTAAACTTGCTACCGCTAATCGTGTGGTACTAATAGATCGAGAGAGATTAATTAAGTTAAGTGTAAAGGTCAATCAAGGAAAAATCAAAGCAACAGTGTAAGAGTAAGATATTTCTAGTTTGAAAGACATTCTAATGTAAATTGTAAAATGAGTATATTTATCTAAAGTGTTACGAGGTGTATAAAAGGAGAGAATGTAAAAAGTTATGGTAATGTATATGTTCACAATGTTTCTGTTCGCATTTTTAATTGCAGGGGTAATGATGTATCGTGCAGCAAACCACTCTAACATAAAAGGACGTGCTGGTGAGAAAGAGGTTCGGAAACACTTATCTAAACTAGATTCGAATAAATATTTGTTCATGCATGATATCACTTTGAGGACAGAACAAGGAAAAACAACGCAAATTGATCATATTGTTATAGCGCAATCGGGTATTTTCGTCATAGAAACAAAGAATTATAAAGGTTGGATATTTGGAAACGAATGGGACTCAAAATGGACGCAAGTGAATTTTAAAAGGAAAGACAAGTTCCATAATCCCGTTTGGCAAAATTATGGCCATATCAAAACGATACAATATGTATTGAATAATGAGGATATCCCTTTCATTTCCCTAATCACATTTAGCAATTCGAGTGATTTGAAAAAAATTAATATTACTTCATCGCATGTATATGCGATTTATTTTTCTGAAGTAGTGGCTCATATTCGTAATCACACAGAGCAAATTCTTTCACCAGGTCAAATGAAAAAAATCTATCGTACACTTCAACAAGCTAATATCACTGACAAGAATATAAAAAAACAGCACGTAGAAAACATTCGAACGAACAAACAAGAAGCAAACCTAAAGGTTCAGAAGCATATTTGCCCTAGGTGTAACGGGAATTTAGTACAACGAAAAGGTTCAAAAGGAGTTTTTTTAAGTTGCAGTAATTTTCCTTCTTGTCGGTATACGGCGCAGTTGTCTGTTGGTAAAAGGAAAGTGGATTGAAAAAATTCTTTTTTATCTAGTATTAATGGGCAGTAAGAAAACGCCATTGATGGAAGTTTGACTGCATTATGAAATATATTTAGGAGTAGGGGGAATTACAATGGGAAAAGCATGGGTTGTTAGGCCATTTCCGCATGGTGTTAATCGTATGAAGGAATTTTTAACAAAACATAAACATCAGGATACAGGCAATGGAATAATCGCAATTGGTTGGCCTGGTATTGGAGATCTATCGGAGGTTTCCAAAAGAAAAGAAGTTAAAAAAGTAGTAGAGGGTAAGTATACATATTCACCAAAAGCACTTGGCCAAAAGGCAGGTGTCATCTATCGCTTTTTACAAGAGATAGAGATAGGAGATTATGTTCTTGTCCCAGACGGTCGATTTACTTATATTGGACGCATTGCCTCAAGCTATAAGTATGATGAATCTGTTGACAACGGCGAAGAAGGTTATCCACATCAAAGATGGGTGGAATGGCTTTATGAAAAGAAAGCAATACCTAGGAAGATGCTGACAGGCCGTCTGTTCGACTCTTTAAAAGGAAGACAAACTCTTTACTCCACTTATTATGAAGATATTCATGAGATTGTTACAGAGAAAAAGCACTACTTCTCTGAACAAACTGACATTGAGATGAAGAACGCATATTTGGAAAAATTGCAAGCTGGTGGATTGTTCGGTGTTACTTCGAGTAGTTTTGAAAATGCGGTATGTACACTATTATCTCTATACTATCCAGGTTTATACCGTCTTTCTACAACTAGTAGTGAAGTTGGAGATACTGATTTGTTAGCTGAATTACCTGGTGGTCTCACTGTTCGAATTCAAGTAAAGCATTTTTATATAGGCGGAGGCGCTTTGCAGGATTGGGTTGTAAAGCAATTAGCTGATTCAATGGATGCGGGTAATCATGGAATCATCGTCACGAGCGGTATAGTGGGGAAAGATGCTGAGGCACTTGCGCAGGAATACGCTGCCAAAGAAAATAAAAATATAGGCTTCATTAATGGGCAAGAGTTTGTAGATATGTTATTTGAGGATCTAGAACGATTACCAGAAGAAGCGCTGATGACATTTGGACTTGCTAAGAAAGTTGCTTTCTTTTAAATGAGATCTGTTATGAGTATCTTTTGTAGTATTTAGCTATCAGTTTAGGAAGCTGATATATGTAAAGTTGAAGTAGATTCAGTGGTGTTTTTCTGTATTTATCTTTTTTATTTTCATAGAATGGAATTTACGTATTATCAGTTAAAAAGTAAGAGATTCGTAGTATCTCAATTGTACTCTCTAAAATGGACAGATTAATAAAAGGCCTTGGAACTTATCGTATACAAAGTAATCAAGTCGATAAGAGGACTTTAGCTGCTACATTTCAACTGTTTGTTACACAACATAATCTGTAAGAAGAATGCTATAACATTCATCATAGATTGCCAGAATTCCGGCTACTTGAAGAAAAAATCGGAGTACTACAATGGAATTGGTGGTTAAGAAATTGCTTTATTACGTTGTTTGAATGTTTAAAAGAAAATAGATTGAAATTCATCATAGAAGTAGCTCCACTGGAATCTTATAAAAGAATCGCGTTACTTACAAAACTTGAAAGCAAAGGAATAAAAATAAGTGCACGAGTTAAAAAGCCAGATACCTCTTATACAAGAATTTATAAGAGTACGAGTAATATTAGTGATTGGTCGGATACGAAGGAAGTATTAGAGAGTATGAATGCTTTGTTTGGTGAAGAAGAGTGCCAAGATGTTATAGATTTGTTGGTGGATATAGCAGGCGAGTAGAGCACTTGGAAGAGAGCAGAGCATGGTGTGGGTTAAAGTATATAATAAATAGAATAATGGATGTTTTTTAAGCTCCTAATAATCTATAGGTTATATTTTTAAGCACTATAACAGAATTTCTGTTAAGTTAAGGAGGATGTAATGAAAAAATATTTATGTTGTTGGAACAGTGATTATTGAAGATGAGAAAATCTTATGTGCGCAAAGAGGGCCAACTAAAGCGTTACCTCTTAAGTGGGAATTTCTAGGTGGGAAAATAGAAGATGGAGAGTCACCTCAAGAAGCATTACAACGTGAAATTAGCGAAGAGGTGCATTGTAAAATACAGATTGGTGAACAAATCGATTATACAGCTTATGAGTATGATTTTGGAATTGTTCATTTGATGATTTTTTGTTGTAAGCTAATTGAAGGAAGTCCTATTTTAACCGAACATGTATTGATAAAATGGTTACATCCAAACGAACTTGCATCTTTTGATTGGGCACCTGCTGATATTCCGACTATTGAGAAATTATCAAAGTTTTTTTAGATACACATGAGAAATTTAAGGAACTGAACAAATCCGATGAAGATTTAAAAGAGCAAACATTTGTTGATAGAACAATCAAGAAACTAAAAAATTTATTCTCATTTCAAAAGAATGAACGTAAAGGAAATAAATAATGGAAATTTTAACTAGCATATATGAAAAATACTGTAAACGGATAAAAACGACTAGCAAAAATTTTGAATTTAGAAATTTCGAAATCACTTCGAATAGTGGATATTTAATAATGTGGGTATACGTACCGAAACCAATTAAGGAAATTCGGTATAAAATGACTGTAAAAAATCCAATACGCGAGCTCAATGATGAAGTCCAATATAATGAAGGAAATGAAAAATTCATTGCGATTATGGAGAATGGTAGAAAATTCGCTTATGAAATCGTTGGCCTAGAAGAAATAGAAAAACCTATTCCACTAACATTCATGAAAGAATTAGGAGTTAATGCACCTCAAAATTTTGCTTACATCAACAACTTCCTAACTTTAAAAGAAGAATTACAAAAAGCAAGGACTAGAAAAATCTTCTAGTTCTTGCCTCTTTTTCTTTAACTACTTCGCAAATTTTTTATTTCTTAAACTAGTCAAATAATCAAATTTTATAAACCCAAAGCTATTAAGGAAGGGGGATTTTAATCTATTCCTAGATTGGAAGAAGGAGTTGTTCAACATCGTGATTTTTTAAGGCTTTCTCTACATTTTTATTATAAAGAATTGGAAAAGTTATATCAGATGTATTATTGTATCTAGAATATTTGAAACCGTCATAAATATTGTCATTGATGCCATTAATATCGTTAAGTAAGGTTTTTCCTATTGCTTCTCCAAGTTTAATTGGAACAGCATTTCCGATTTGTTTATATTTTTCCATGATTTTCCCACGGAATTTCCAATTATCAGGAAATTCTTGAATCCTAGCATATTCCTCTATTGATAAGGGTCTTAATTCGATTGGGTGAATTAAATCAGTAGCTGGCATAGTTGGAACCGTCACTAGTGTTGGACTTGGCTGACTGAATGACAAGCGTCTGAAGAAACCAGTTTTTCCACCGCCCATGAAAAATTTCTTTCCCATTGCTTCACGTTGTTCTTCTTCAGATAATGATTTCCAATTCCCGCCTTCAGGTATCTTCTTAAACCATTCTTTGCGACGTTCAGGGATCATAATGTAGTTCATTTTAGTTCCTTGAATGTCACCAATTGCTTCCCCAAGAGTTTTCCAAGGTGGTAAGTCATATTCACCGTTTTCTGAGTTTGTAGGGGTTAAGTATGGAACTTTTTCATTTCCCAATTTTCCTATGATAACAAATCGTTCTCGTTTTTGGGGTGCACCAAAATTTGCGGCATTATATAGTTCAAATGAAACACTATATCCGAAAGATTCTAATTTTTTAATTGCATAATGTAAGGCTCCACCTTTTATAGGTTGTCCTTGAGTGTCATCTAAAACGGCTTGCGTCGTTTGAAGCCCACGAACGTTTTCAATAACTGCATACGTTGGCATCATTTCACCAATTAAGTCCAAGTAGCGGATAAAAACATTTCCACGTGCATCCTCAAAACCTTTACGATTACCAGCAGTCGAGAAGGCTTGGCAAGGAGGGCCACCGAAGATAATATCTATATTTCTTTCTTTCGGGATTTTTGCATATTCTCTTATTTTTTCAGGAGTGCATTCCCAAATATCTCCAATTAAGGCGATTTCATCATTGTTAGCAACTATTGTGGCTCGTGCATCTTTGTTTATTTCACAAGCAAGGAGTGGGTGAATACCCGCATTTTCCATGCCTATATCCAGTCCCATCCCTCCACTGAAGAATGATAATGCAACAATGTTTGGTATATCATCAGTTACTCGCTTTTTATCATCGGGATCGATTACATACTCACCAGTTTCCAAAAAATTATTTATAGCTTCTTGGGTTGTCGTCCAAGTTCTATTAATATTCGTAGATTTAATTTTTCCATCTCTCATAAGTTTTCTTGCATATTGTTCTGAGACTTTTAGTTGTTTAGCAACTACTTCAACAGATACCTCCATATTAATCCCTCCACAACGAAACATTTTATAGACCCGAAGTCTCATGTGGATATAATAACATATTTTTATATTTAACGTGCAATAATTATTCTGGTAAGTTAGACTGAATAATGAAATATATACATGTATAAATAGGAGGGGTAATATGGGTAAAATTAGAAAATCATTTGAATACTTATTAGACGAGGGGTTAACAAAAGAACAAGCAAAATCTGCTTTTGATGCGGTAAGAAATCAGGTCGTTAATGAAGATTATCAAAATAATTTAAGTGAGATGTTTATTTTTTCTCTAGATAATGATACAAGTCTTTTTACTGTATTGTCTATTGAAGAAGACGATGATTTAGGGGAAATGGCGAAAGATTATCTAATTAAATGGTGCAGAAAATATGTAATGGATCGAGAAAATCCAGCTCTTAAACGACCATTGAAAACCTATGGAGAAGAAGATGCCGCATTAATCGAACGAATTGCTTCAAATACCGAAGAGGATGAAGAAACGCTTAATAAATATATGCTCGGCCATCTCTTATTTATGAGTGCTGAAAACATGAACGGAAGTATCCTTGAGGAATACTTGGCGGAAGTGTTGGAACCTTATGGGTGGATTTGGTGTGCTGGGTCAACGTTTCGAGCAATTGATTTTTGCTATTTAGGTGATGAAATTATTTTGTTACAAGTAAAAAATAAATATAACACTGAGAATAGCTCAAGCTCTGCAATTCGTAGTGGTACAAAAATTAAGAAGTGGAACAGATTAAACCGTCCACGTGTTGCAACAGGTTTGAATAAGCCTATTCCAAATTGGGAAGAATTAAGAGAATTGGTTCATGCAAATGGAAATTTAGAATTACTGTTGACTGAAGAAAAATATTTGGAGTATATCGCGGAAAATTCGACAAAGGAACTTGAAACGCTCGATTAAAAAATAAAATTACTGAATGTCTACCTTTTGTTATAGCTAACAGTTATGTTTGAAATGCACTTTCGGTAAATTTTCGGTAACGAACCAAATAAATTTATCACTTTTTAAGTCACAATAACCAATCGTAATTGTCTTAACCACGCCTATTTTGACCTAAATCATATTAGCTTAATAATTAAATAGCAACAAGAAAAAGCTTGGAGATCCTATGAATAATAGGTTTTTCTGGTATTATCCCCTTTAAGTAGACATTCAAAAAAAACCGTCATGATAAGATGAAGGAAAGAATGAAACTTGGAGGGGATTTTTCTATGGCGAAAAAGGGACAACAATTTCAATCCTATACGGAAGAATTTAAGTTGAATGCCGTTAAGGCCTATGTGAATGGATCCGAAAGTTATCAAAGGCTTTCATACTGATTAGGTATTCGAAATTGTACACAATTAAAAGTCTGGGTGAAAAAGTGGAAAGATGGTAAACCATTTGATGAACGTAGCGGAGGTACTTCACTGTTTAAAGGACGACCACGTACAAAATTTAAACCAATTGAGGAAGAAACATCAATATAAATTCGGCTCATCTTTTTAACTCCTAATTCTTTCAAAGGAGGAGTGGCAGCTAACACAATCGAACCTTGTCTATTCACATCGCCAACAACGGCTAGTTTAGTACGCAATGGATCGAGTTCCATTTTGACGCAGGACACACTAGCGTAAAAAATTCGCAAATTCACACATAAGATGTTCCGTTTGTTTTTCACTTGACAGTACATAAAAGTAAATTTAACCGTTGTTAATGGAAAGTTTATACTCTATTTATATTTCGTTAACTTTAAAGTGCTAAAATTTTACATGTAATAGAGAAACGAATTATAGTAAAGGGGAGAATAAAATGAAGCAGTTGGCAAAGGGCAAAATATCTGTATCAGAAGGAAAGAAGTTAACATGGTATATTGCAGAAGTAAAGCGTGGTCATAATACATATTATTTCGAAATTAATAATACGATTGATTACATTTCGGTGTATTTTATCGATGGAGCAAAGCGCAGGTTCTCAATCGCTAGTATCGAGGAAATGCTTACAATGATACCTAACGAGATAGAACAGAAGCGGTATCGTAATATCATAGGTGATGCGAGTTGGTTATTACTAGATGGGATACATGATTTTCGTGGTATGACGAAAGAAGAGCAAGCAGCGTTACTATATTTGAAAGAAAACGTATTAAATGACATGGCAATGGAGTTAGAGAAAGGAAACGTATAAGCGTAAAGCAAAACCGTCTGCAAAGGCGGTTTCTTTTTTGAGATCCCCACTTATTATTTTATATTTTTTATAAAATAGAGATATATAAAATAACGCAGAATACATATTCTGCGTCATAATACTTCGAACTTTAAAATACTCTTCTCTTAAAAAACGCCACATCCTGTAATAATTTCTTCTGCACTTAACAATGTGGCTTCTTGAATTGTAATGTTATTCTTTTTCATAAAAGATTGTACGGTATAATAACCTACTGCGTAACCTGCACCAGATGATAGGCCTACTGGTGAATAACCTTCTTTTTTAGCAATTTCATCTCCAAACATGTAACTACTAACTTCTGCAAATCCTTTTAAATGAAAACCTTCCCGAATGACATGAATCGAATATTCGAGTTCTTCTTCATCAATTGATGTGACCCAAGGACCTAAATATTCTTCACCGTACAATTCAGTAGCAAATGAATCAGCAAGTCCTTCGATGACTAAATATTCACCTAGCGTTACGTCTCCATGATCCCAATCGAAATAAGAAAAACGGAGGTTGTGATGAAATTCATGAGCAATGAGTGCTGGTATTCTCGGAATGTTATAATTGTTTGGGTGAATGGTTATGGTAACATATCCAGGTATTCCGCCGAAACCGCAGTAGCCATTTTGATTTTTTAGCTTTTCAGGGTCAGCAATATACATTCCAAATTTTAATTCTTCTGCACTTACTTCTAGGTTAGTAGCTTTTGCAAACTCTATGCATCTGTTTAATGTTTTTTGAGCGATGTTTAGAGCATCTATTGTTTTTAAGTCATGCAATGCTTTTTTTGCTATATCGCCTTCTTTTATATCAAGATACCCTAACATTTTAGTTGCCATCACCACATCGTATCCATTTGGCTGTTTGGCTTTAAGTGGCACGTTAATTGTGTTCCACATATCTTCAAAAGGCTTCATCATTGTATATCTAAAGAAATTTTCTCTCTCTTTGAGAGGCAATGAAAGTAATTTTTCGTATTGACTTAAAGTATCTTCCATGTGGATTTTCATTTTAATCACCTCTTGTTTATATATTTTTCATTGAATTCATAAGATAGTTTCAGAGTGTTTAATAAGATATCTTCATTCACGATATTCTCTAGTTGGTTTAACGAGATAAGTAAGTACTCTATATGGGTATTCATTTCATCAAGCTGAAGTTTAATGTCTCTAATATTAAGCTCATGTAATGGAAAAGACGCTATAGATTTTAAACTTTTTCCTAATATTTTGAGATTGAAAACTTTAGTTAAGTCTAGTAAATCCTCATTTGATAAATGTATTTGCCCTATTTCGTTTTTCTTAGGAGTAATCAAATTTAAATTACAATAATATCGTATTGCTCTTTCAGGCAAGCCAGTAGCCTTTTTGACATCTCCCGTTGTTATCAGTTGAATTCACCTCCTAAGATTAACTTAATCTATCACGTTGCGTTAGGGTCAAGCTGATTATTGATTTTTGATATAAAAAGAGTGAAACCAATTAAAAAATCGATAGACATAATAAGTCCGTCGATAAATATTCCAATATTCACTTCCTTTTCCACTTTTAAACGGTACACGTTTTAAATTAATACATCCAAAAGAAATTGAATAATACCCTTGAACTTCTCCCCACGTCATCTTTTACGATAAAAAAGAAGAAAAAACGAAAGGGGAGTTCCAATGAAAAGCATTGCAAGGGAAAAAAGAAATATCGTCATCATGTTACTGCTATCAGCTGTTTTAGGTTTTTTTTCACCATTGTTTATGTATATAACGCTGGCACGTAAAAATGAGGTGTACAAATACCATTGCCGAAAAGCATTTAACTTTCATTTGTTGATTTTTCTTCTCTTTAACATTAGTTCAGGTGTCAGTGAAGTTTTGTTTTGGAATGTATTTGCTTTGGAGGTTATTCAAGTTGTCATCATTGTGTGGAAAATAATCCGTAATGAACCATACCGTTATCTCATTCGAATTCCGTTATTTAAAGAAGACAAATATGCTATGGAAGGAGAATAAGTAATGAACACAGAAATGGAAACAAAGAAAAAGAGGATTATTATTGCGATATTGGCTTTACTTGTCGGCCTGTATTTAGCTATAAGAAAAAGAAAGCAAAATGATCTGTATTATGGCTATGAGGAGTAGAGGGGCATTTTAAACAAGAGTTGGAGAACTATATGAAAAGGCATGAGTCCAATACCGGACTCATGCCCAAGAAGCTGCCTTTTTAATATTTACTAAGAGAATCGCACTTGTGCTGTTTAAAATCGATTACCATACGACCTTGAATCTTACCTTGTTCCATTTTTTCGAATACACCTTGTACTTCATCTAGTGGGCAAGTTTGAACAACAGGTACTACTTTGCCTTCTGCACCGAACATAAATGCCTCTTCTAGGTCCTTACGAGTACCAACTAGGGAACCAACTACTTCAATTCCGTCTAGCACAAGTCGTGGAATGTTTAAGTCCATAGTTTCTACTGGTAAGCCTACCGCAACTACTTTACCACAAGCACGTACTGCATCAACTGCTGAGTTGAAGGCTACTTTAGAAACCGCTGTTACTACAGCAGCATAAGCGCCGCCAAACGCCTCTTGAATAATCTTATCAGCAGGACCTTGAGTAATTGGATTGATAGTCATATCGGCACCAACTTCTTTAGCTAATGCTAATTTATCGTCATTGATATCTACTGCAATTACCTTTGCACCAAATACACTCTTAGCATATTGGATCGCAAGGTTACCTAATCCACCACAACCGTAGATTACGATAGGTTGACCAGGTTTAATGCCTGATACTTTAATAGCTTTGTATGTAGTTACGCCTGCACATGTGATTGATGATGCTTGAGCAGGATCTAATCCTTCTGGTACTTTTACCGCATAATCAGCAGTAACGATACATTGTTCAGCCATGCCACCATCTACTGTATAACCAGCATTCTTAACTTCACGACAGAATGTTTCTCTACCAGTTACACAATACTCACAACGGCCACAAGATTGGAACATCCATGCGATACTTACACGATCACCAACTTTAAGTGAAGTAACATCATCAGCAATTTTAGTTACAATACCTATAGCCTCGTGACCAAGGATGCGACCATCTGTGTTACCAAAATCATGATTCGCAACGTGTAAGTCAGTGTGACAAACTCCACAATACTCTACATCTACTAATGCTTCGCCTGAGTGTAATGGACGTAATTCTTTGTCAATAACTTCAATGTTTGCTTCGCTATTTTTATTAACCACTACTGCTTTCATATGTGATCTCCCCTTTAGTACTTTAGAATTTAAATGAATTCATCTTACAACCTTTGACCTCACTTATGGCCAATTATTGTACTAAATTCAAGTGTTTAATCATCATTACCCGTTAAGCGTAACATAAAATTTGGAAAAAACATTATGAAATATTGAACAAATTTTGAAATATTATGTAAATAGTCTTCGATGCCTTTAAAGAAAAAATCCTGAAGGTGTATTCGGAATTTTATTGTTTCTTTTATATTTAGTCAGATTTAAAGAATCGTATGAAGATCGGGAGTGATATCATTTACTAGAATATTTAACATGATATGAGTATATTACAAATTATATAGATTTAGATGAGGGCGATATGATTCTTGAAAGACAAGGTTTTCGTCTGGCTTTGTGTTCATTACATGCTTACTTTAAGGGGTATGGCAAATATTGGGTGATATAATAATAAAATCAAAATATTGGAGGGATCCCGATGCCGACCTACAATAAACTAGTGCGTGACCGCATTCCAGAAATTATTGAAAATAACGGTAAAATATTTACAACAAGAATAATAGATGAAAAAGAATACATAAAAGAAATATGTAAGAAAACAGGCGAGAAAACTCCACCTTCAAAACGTGCAGGGCATAGCCCAGTTTAAGGTCGAGATGAATTACCATCGAATTTGTAAAAATATTTTCGTAGCAATGCGAATGTATGTTCTTTTTGGCTGTTTTGTAGTATCATGAAGAAAAGAAGGTGGTGAACAGGATGAAAAAAGAATATGCAACCTATCAAATTTGGATCAAGAAAGGTCATAAATTGTACGCCTACTTCATGGAAATGTGTCAAAATGCAAAAAATCTCTACAATACAACAAACTTCTACATTCGCCAAGTGTATACGGCTTTACGTACAGAGAAAACTTTACAGCCCCTTCAACAAGAAGTTCTCCATACATTACAAGCATATATTGAAATCATGAATGAAAATCAACTTCATGCGTATCAAAAACGTGTGCAAAAGCAGAAAGAAAAGCCGGCAGAAGAACGGAAAGAAATCAAGTGTAATCTGTTTACGTTACCGACAAAAAAGAAAACATTCCTCTCCTATAACTTCCTAGATTGTTTGTTTAAAACAATGAAGCAACAAGACTATATAAATCTACCATCGCAAGTGAATCAAGCAGTTATGAAGAAGTTATATCAAAATTGGAAATCATTCTTCGCCTCCATGAAAGCATATCAGAAACAACATTCCACTTTTACGGGCAGACCTTGCATTCCCAAATATATCAAATCATCTATGAAAGAAATTGTATTCACGAATCAAGTATGTAAACTCCAAGATAAGTATATTCGTTTTCCAAAAACAAGCATAAAATTAAATATCGGTAAATTGTTCGGACATATCGAAAACCTAAAAGAGGTACGTGTTTCTCCTGCTTATGGGAAGTTTAAGATTGAAATTGTGACAGAACAATCTGAGCCAGTACTTAAGCATGTGGATAATAATCGCTATATGAGTATTGATTTAGGGATTCATAACATTGCAACTATCACAACGAATACAGGAACCATACCTGTGTTAGTAAAGGGCAATGTCATCAAAAGCATCAATCAATACTACAACAAACAAAAGGCACATTTACTGAGTATTCTTCGTCATGGAAAAGAACCCAAAGAAGGACCGCATACATCCAAGCGTTTAGAGAGGCTTCATGAGAAACGGTTTCTCAAAATAAAAGATCTCTTTCACAAAATGAGTTACCATATTGTTCATTTCGCAGTTCAACATGAAATCTCTATGATTGTCATTGGGAAAAATACATCATGGAAACAAAACAGTGATATGGGAAAAAGACAGAATCAATCCTTTTGCCATATCCCGCATAATCTACTCATTGAAATGATCAACTACAAGGCGAAGCGACAGGGCATAATGGTACAAGTCGTAGAAGAATCGTATACAAGCAAGGCATCTTTTCTAGACAATGATGAGATCCCCACTTACGGTGAGGAATACATCCCTGCATTCAGTGGAAAACGTATCAAACGTGGCTTGTATCGTACGAAAGAGAACAAACTATTGAACGCAGATGTGAATGGTTCCTATAACATCTTAAAAAAAGCAGTTCCAAAGGCGTTTGCCGATGGAATAGAGGGGTTGTGCCATCAGGCAGCTGTGTCAACTCCACTCGTGTTAAGCATCTCTTGAAGGTGATACACGAGAAACCCCCACTTCAAGATCCGAAGGAGATAAGTGGCGGGAGTTTTCATGACTAAATTTACTTCAGAACAGAAAATAAAGGCGGTAATTCGTTATTAAATATCATATATAAAACAAAACACCCCTCTAAAAAAGAGGAGTGTCCCATCAATCTCACGAAGCATCCGCACCTTCAAACTGACTATTATAAAGCGAAGCATAGAAACCATCAGCCTTCAATAACTCTTCATGATTACCTTGTTCTACAATATCCCCGTCTTTCATAACAAGGATTAAATCTGCATCACGGATTGTTGATAATCTATGGGCGATAATAAAGCTTGTTCGGCCTTCCATGAGGTTTTCCATCGCTTTTTGAATCAGTACTTCTGTACGAGTGTCGATGGAGCTTGTTGCTTCGTCGAGTATTAGTATTTTCGGATCCGCTAGAAGGGCGCGGGCAATTGTTAGTAGTTGCTTTTGTCCTTGGGATACGTTGCTTGCTTCTTCGTTTAGTTCCATTTGATATTTATTTGGTAATGTTTTTACGAAGCTGTGAACGTGAGCTGCTTTCGCTGCTTCGATTACTTCTTCGTCGGTAGCATCGAGTCTACCGTAACGTATATTTTCCATGATTGAACCGTTAAATAGCCAAGTGTCTTGCAGTACCATACCAAACATGTTGCGTAGGTCTTCTCTCGTGAAGTCTTTTATATCGTGACTATCTATACATATCGCACCTCCGTTTACGTCATAGAAACGCATTAACAGTTTCACGATTGTCGTTTTACCTGCTCCGGTTGGTCCGACGATTGCTACTTTTTGTCCAGGCTTAATGTTAGCTGAGAAATTATTGATGATGATCTTATCTGGATTGTATCCAAATTGAACATCTTTGAAGGTAACTTCTCCGTTTACTTTTTGCAGTTTCACTGGATTTTCTGCTTCTGGCACTTCCTCTTCTTCTTCCAAAAATTCGAAGACTCTTTCTGCAGCAGCAGCTGTGGACTGAAGTACGTTCGCGATTTGGGCTACTTGAGCGATTGGTTGTGTAAAGCTTCTTACATATTGTACAAAGGCTAAAATGTCTCCAACTGCGATTGTTCTCTTTACCGCAAGCCATCCGCCTAAAATGGATACAGCGACGTAACCGATGTTACCGATAAACGTCATAATCGGCATCATCATTCCCGATAAAAATTGCGATTTCCATGCGGAGTGGTAAAGGATGTCATTTACCTCTTCGAATTTTTTCACTTCTTCTTCTTCTTTGTTAAAGGCTTTAACGATATTGTGACCACTATAAATTTCTTCAACTTGCCCGTTTACGTGTCCTAAATATTCTTGTTGGGATTTGAAGTATTTTTGGGATCGTTTTACGACTGCCATAATGAGTATCATCGATACTGGTAAGATTAAAACCGCCACTAATGTCATTTGCCAGCTGATGGATAACATCATGATGAATACACCGATGATTGTAATAACCGATGTGATGATTTGCGACATACTTTGATTTAACGTTTGGCTCACTGTATCTACGTCATTTGTGACTCTTGATAATACTTCTCCGTGCGTTGTTTTATCAAAGTATTTCAGCGGCATCCGGTTAATTTTTTCATCAATTTCTTTTCTGAAGTTATAAGATACTTTTTGGGCTACTCCAGAAATAATGTACCCTTGGATAATGCCAAACGCAGCGCTTAGTATATATAATCCAAGGAGTAAAACGACAATGTTTCCGATATAGGTAAAGTCAATTGCTGCACCGGGTGCTCCTGTTACTTTGCTTACGAGTCCTTCGAAAAGTTTTGTTGTTGCTTTTCCTAAAATTTTTGGACCAACGATTGTAAAGGCTGCACTACCGATTGCGAAAAGGATAACGATTAAGATTGATAATTTATAGGGCTTCAAGTATTGAAGGAGCTTATTCATCGTTCCTTTGAAGTTTTTTGCCTTCTCAATCTTTCGCATGCCGCCGCCCATATGACCGCCGCCGCCAGGACCAGGGCCACCTTGTCTGTTATTTTCTATTTTTCTATCACTCATGATGACAACTCCTCTCTTGAAAGTTGTGATAAGGCAATTTGCTTATAAACTTCACAGTTTTCCATAAGCTCTTCATGAGTGCCTGTTCCAACTATTTGTCCTTCATCAAGTACAATAATCTTATCTGCATTCATAATGGTACTGATTCTTTGGGCAACAAGTAAAAGCGTACTTCCGGCAATTTCATTGTTTAAAGCTCTGCGAAGTAGCGCGTCTGTTTTAAAGTCAAGAGCGGAGAAACTATCGTCAAATATGAAGATTTCCGATTTTTTCGTAAGAGCACGGGCGATCGAAAGTCTTTGTTTTTGACCACCGGAAACGTTCGTACCACCTTGTGATATTTCTGTACGGAAGCTTTCAGGTTTCGCGTTAATAAACTCCATCGCTTGTGCGATTTCTGCAGCTTTTGCGAGCTCTTCTTCACTTGCTTCTTTCTTACCGTATTTCAAGTTACTTTCGATCGTACCGGAGAATAGAACTCCTTTTTGCGGTACATAACCAATTTTTTCTCTTAATTCCTTCTGAGATACTTCTCTAATATCCGTGCCATCTATTAAGATTTGGCCGTCTGTGACATCATAAAAGCGCGGAATTAAGTTGATTAATGTGGATTTCCCGCTACCTGTACTTCCAATGAAAGCTGTTGTTTCACCAGGTTTTGCAGTAAAGGTAATATTGGAAAGCACATCTTCTTCTGCACCTGGATATCTAAAGCTAACATTTTTAAATTCAACGTAACCTTTCTTGTCTGAAGCGAATGTTTTTGGCTTCTCTGCATCATGAATGGAAAGGTCAGTATCTAAAACTTCTGCGATACGTTGTGCGGATACAGAAGCACGTGGAACCATAATCGATACAAAAGAGATCATTAAGAAGGCCATGATGATTTGCATTGTATATTGCATAAATGCCATCATATCACCAACTTGCATATGTCCCATATCCACTTGGTGTGCTCCAACCCAAATAATCAGTACAGTAACGGCATTCATGATAAACATCATCATTGGCATCATAAATGACATTAAACGGCTTACAAATAAATTTGTTTTTGTTAAATCTTGATTTCCTTTTTCAAATTTCTTTTCTTCATGCTTTTGATTATTAAACGCACGAATAACGAGCATACCTGTTAAAGATTCACGCGTGATTAAGTTAATTTTATCTACTAATTTTTGTATCATTTTAAATCTAGGAATTGCGATGCTAAATAAACCAATGACTAAGCTTAAAATCGCGATAACTGCAACTCCGATAATCCATCCCATTGAAAGGTCTGTAGTAAGTACTTTAATAATGCCGCCTATGCCTAAAATTGGTGCATAGAATACGATGCGAAGCAGCATAACCATAAGTGTTTGCACTTGCTGGATATCATTTGTACTTCTTGTGATTAAAGAGGCAGTGGAAAACTTATCAAACTCCGCATTTGAAAAGCTTGTAACCTTCCGGAATACTTTCTTTCTAAGATCTCTGCCGAGTCCTGCAGCTACTTTTGCAGCAAGTAAACTCACGATAACGGTAGCTGCCATACTTACTAAGGATAGAAGCAGCATTTTTCCGCCGGAAGTAAGAATATAATTAGATTGAAGCTTATCGGTATTGATACCGATCTTTTTATACTCATTCTCAATGAATGAAACGGCTGACTGTGTTACCATACTGCCTGGCATATTCTTAAACTTTTCATCTGCCTTTTCTTTCATTGCATCAATTTGAACTTGAGGCAGTTTCGCAATGACTGCAAAAGGATCCGTATTTGGCGGAAGCTTTGCTGGTGCTTTGTTGTCACCTGTCGCAGCAGGAGGGAAAGCAGATGAACCGCCTTTTTCAATTCCTTGTGTAATTAACATTGGTTTCCCAAAGATATCGTTAAGTTCGTTAATTATATTTTTATCCTCTGTATGTAGCTTATAAAGTGGTTCTTTATCCAGCTGTGGATAATCTTTTAAATCATTTTTTAATTCACTTTGAGAAAGATTGTTCTTATCTAAAAGCGTATAGTTGTCAGCTACTTTTTTCTTCTCATTGTCATTCATAAAGAGTGTAAGTTTATCCATTTCACTTTTACGAATAACTTCAGGTACTGCATTTTCTACACCTTTTTGTTGAATCCCTACATTGACAATGTTAGACATGTAGTCTGGCAGTGATAGATCGCATACTGCCTGCACAGTTAAAAGACATACAACTGCAATGATGGAAGCAACAAATGGTTTTAAATGTTTGATGATCTTTAACATTTAATTCATCTCTCCATTTTCCTGTCTAATTTTTTTAGTTTTTCCCTCGGTTCCTTCCTTTATTCTTCATGTTTTCAGTAATGAATTGTAGCAGCTCTGTATATATTTTTGACCACAGATTTATTCTATGACTATATGAAGATATGATGCAACTTTTAGGGTGTAGAATTTCGTGATGAATTTGTTAAAGGGTTTTAAACTACATACATCAATTAAAAA
>NZ_JBALQK010000216.1:0-4082 GCF_036965845.1 Bacillus sp. JJ1127
ATAATGACCAAATCACCCTTTACTTTTAGCAATTTTTTCGCATCTTCGAAATATGATTAATCTAAAAAATAAATAAACAAGTACATTTATCGTAAGAAAGAGTAAATCTGTTCCTCCAATAGTAAACAAAAATTACTTATTTATAGCTATATCTTGAATTAATTGTAGTCCTAATATAAATGGAACATATTTTAGAAAGGAGCTACCGTTAATAGAATAGATGTAAGGCCTATAATAAATTGAAATAATTTGCCGTTAACATAGCACCGACGAGCAAAACAGAAATAGTTACTAAATTAATAAGCATCGTACTTGTCATGCTTATAAGTACGATACTTATTAAATATAATTGCTCTAAAGTCCCTTGTCCTTTACATCATTAATTTCACAATCCCTTTTAACTTCTCTCCGATTAACTCTGATAAGTATTCATAACCAGCTACTCCAAAATGTAGTCCATCACGCTCTTCATTTTCCACAAATCTCTTATAGTCTGATTCTTGCATCATATGAGAATATAAATTAAGAAAATGACTTCCCGTTTGCTTCGCTACTTCTTCCATCGTTTTTGCATACTGTTCTAATACTTCATTTGTTCTTGCATGCTGGTTTTCCTCATCGACTGGTGCTGGACTAATGAGAAGTACTTTTTCTGGAGATATTCTTTTAACAATCTCAATCAGATTTTCTTTATATTCTTGTAGTAATACTTGTTTATGGAACGCCGCATCATTTGTACCAAAAAAGACCGTTACAAATGTCGGCTCATAAGATAAGACGTCTTCTTCTATCCTTCTCAAAGCATCAAACGTATTATCACCCGGAACCCCTGCATTTACTACTTTCCAATCAGAAAACAGCTCTTGTAAACGTGGCGTTAATCTAGGTACTCCATTCCAAAATGTTTCATCAGCTGTAATACTATCCCCAAAGCATACTAATGTATTCATTTCTGTTTCTCCTTTTTATGTATGAAATAATTTCCCTTCTAATGCGGCAATATAGCGCTGTGCCGAACGCTCGACAGCCTCATTTGCATCATCTTTTACTACACGATGAAAAGCGTTGTATAAACGATTAAAAGGAAGTGGCTTTACTCTTTTAGCCATCTCTTCAACCTTATTTGCTGGTAATGGAATTAAATTTGGATAGCTGTACATAAAGCTCACCCACTGCTGATCCGCAACAACTTGAATAATATCACCTGTTAATAAAATCCCTTCCCCATCATTCCCTTGTGTCCAATGTAAAACAGAACCACCTTTAAAATGTCCGCCTAAACGGTGAATAGTTAATCCATCAGCTAATTGCAATGATTCTCCTGACCAAAAAATAATATGTTTACTTGGACGCATTACCCACTCTTTATCATCTTCATGTATATATATCGGTACATCGAATCTTTCTGCCCATTCTACTTGAGTAGAATAATAGTGCGGATGAGATAACGCAATTGCATCTAATCCCCCTAATTCTTTTACTTTTCCTATCGTAGTTTCATCAAAGTACGAAATACAATCCCATAGTAAATTGAATGATTCTCCATTCACCATATAGGCTGTTTGGCCAATCGCAAATTCTGGTTTTGTTGTAATACTATAAAGCCCTGTTTCTTCCTCAATTATTTCATTTTTATATGTATGACTCTCTTGTAAATCCTCCAGTGTTGTCCAAGATTGACCTTTCGGATTAACATACTGTCTCTCCTCATTGCAAATCATACAATTCACTGGTTCTTCTACACTTGCTGCATATTGTACGCCACATGTTGTACAAATAAAGTTTTTCATAAAAATTCTCCTATCCCCTTTTTGTTTTCTATTCTTTTAAGCTGTCATTTTACCATTCCGTTGATTTCCTACTTTTTTATTTTCGATAGATAAACCTACAATTGTAATTACATAAACAGCTGTAACTGCAATCGGTATTACTATAAATCCTTTTTCCGAAAGTAAAACCCCACATATAGATGTTACTAATACTGTACCAACTGATAACAAACCATAACTCTTACTTTCATATATCCACACATATGGTAAAAAATGAACTCCTACTAAAACAGCTACTGTAAATGGTAACCACTCGGGCATTTGAAAATATACAAATACTACAAGCGGAATATTTAGTACATTTATCGCACCAATTATTCCCCCTAAAGATCCCATCGGATTCCCTTTTGCAAACATATCAATTTTCAATAGTGCCGCTAGCATTAAACCAACTGGAAAGACACACCCCATTCCAATCAGATACACCCAAACCGTATACTTTTCCGGCAATATACTGCCTGCTATACTAGCAATAATCCAAAATATTAAACCAGCCAGCACTACAGGAAGTCCCCTTTTTGTTCTTTTTGCTAAATCTCTTTTTGCTTCCAAAACATTCATTTTTCCGTGCCTCCCCAAAAACATAAAAATATGTTCAAATATAACGAAGTCGTCTCATTTTGAACAATTGGCTGTCACGTTTAAAATGAAGCGCTTAAATTTTTCAACGAATTAGATTCATCCAATAACACCAAGCTTTTAAATAGTCTTCTAAGTCTTCAGGATGATGTCTAATACAAGTTTCTAATCGAAGATATAACCCTATTATTACTTCTTCATACAAAACTTTTCCTTTTTTATTTTTATGAAATACACATTGTTCCACTACATAGTCGATTGTTTCCTTCGTCAAATCTTCAGGCGTCGAACAAAATGCATAAATTAAGTCATATATTGGATCTCCCAGAACCGGCAAAGGATCAATCACACCATATAATTTATTTTCTTTAAATATAAAATTGTGAAATCCACAATCCCCATGTAATAAATACGGTTGATTACTATGGGAATGTCTATTTGGACTATGTACGAATTCAAGAACAATACGAAAATCCTCTTCTATTATATAAGTTTTTAAATTCTCACTAGCCTCCATCACTCTTTTTAAAAGAAAATCTTGCCAAGAGTCTACCGGTTCTTCTTTCCATCCCCATTGCTCCATTTCCATAGTTACTTTATATGTATGAATCACTTCCTGTACAAGTGTACAAAGAACATCTCTTTTATTCCCAACATCATAACTTGTAGAACCTGGAATAAATGAGTAGACTATATATCTATTGAGTGGATCAACATACAAAAGCTTAGGAAATAGACTATCGTTTTCATAAAAATTGAGAAAATACGCTTCTTCTTCGATGACTTCTGGTTCATTCAACTTTACAACACACTGCTCTTTTCCTTCTATAAGATACAGCCTACTTGTGGTACCGCCAGTTAATTTCTTATACCCTTTCGGATAATTAGCAATAACTTCATTAACAACCAACTGTTCAATAATTTCTGAAATATCCACTTTTATCATCCTTACTTACATATCACTACTATAGATGAAACGACTTTATTATTATTTGACAAATATAAGGAAAAACCTTTAAAAATCTTTATATTACAGAAAGAGAAATCCTTATTCTTCTGAAATCGATAATGCAACAGCTAATATTCCATCACAAATCTCATTCCAATTCGAATAATATAATGTAACCTCACTCGGTTTCACCAATATCCTTCTATTTGATTCATACTCTCCATCAAAATCATGTACTTCTGTAACATTCATCAGATAAAACGGCTGATATCCTATCTTTGAATATAGACCATTTTCATTCCAACTCGGATTTTCACTATGGTCTACAATCATATATCCTAGTAAGGTACATTCACCTTTCACATACCCTTCTTCCCACGCCTCCCTCTGAAAGCATTCTTCTGGTGTTTCATCCTGTTCAATATGTCCCCCAGGAAAATCCCAACTACGATTATGATGATCTATTAATACAATCTCACCTTTATAAAAACAAAAACCATGAACACTCGTAATTCCTTTATAATCTGGTAATGTATTTGCTTTTTTCCATGTTAATTTCACTTTTGATTCTCCATAGTTCGCGTATATCGTTGTCATTCTCTTCCGCCCCTTCATTGCAAAAACACCTATAAATATATAGATACCAACGATTAGGTTTTCCAATCTCCCAGGCCCTATATTTTCACCTTTTTCTATCAATATTTTATTCTTGCATACTAAAACCC
>NZ_JBALQK010000217.1:0-168 GCF_036965845.1 Bacillus sp. JJ1127
TACATATATTTACATATTATATTTTTTATGTAGATATTCTTTATTAAATTTTATCAAACACTGATAAAACAATAAATACTCATTTGTTATTTTTCTTAACTTATGATTTAAAATGTAGTCTTTTCAAAATAAATTTTAATGGACTTAGAGAAATGAATAAACTATTGT
>NZ_JBALQK010000217.1:250-831 GCF_036965845.1 Bacillus sp. JJ1127
AAATGAATAAACTATTGTTGCTATTTAAGAAAGATTGGTAAGTTTTCTGATTGAATAACTAAGGCTGTCATTCCCATCTTGCTTCCTGATAAATGTCCTTCACCCTTATTCCACAATACTCCTTCTCCACTTTTGAGATTAATTCTCTTTTCGTCTTCTCCTGCTACCCATCCTTCCCCTTGTACTACTATGAATAATTGTGGAACAGGTGCTTCATGATAACCAACAATGCCATCAGGATCAATATGAATAAAGCCTATATTAGTTGCTTCTTCTGTTTTTAATATTTTTGAATAAAAAGCAGAAATTGAATTATAATTTCCAATTTCATTACTATCTTCTTTATTAAAAATATATAATTCCATCGAATTCACCTCCACCTTACGACTCTTTTATTACTTAATTTTACATTATGTCAGCAATATTGAATATAATTTCCTTTTCGGTCAGCTCTTCATCATCTAACGTCTCTTTCAGTTTTGCTTTCGTTTTAGGATTTTTAACATTTGTAACGCTCCTTTTCGCAATAGTAACGATACCATTCATTTGTTCATCCCATTTATCTTGTGATTTTCACTTTC
>NZ_JBALQK010000217.1:988-8496 GCF_036965845.1 Bacillus sp. JJ1127
TCTTTTATTAACATTTGAAAATTATATTATTTAAATGTATAATCACATTAAAAGTCCTAACATTTCGAATTGAGGTGACGATTATGAGAAGCTTAGGTTCATTAGTGACCTCTACTGTATGTTCAGTAATCTTGATAATTTGGAATGCTTATACCTTCTATGACAAATTCATAACAGGAAATGCATATTTTTGGATTAGTGGTATCATAGGTGTGTTATTCCTGCTATTCTTTATCAGAGACATGCGAGATATCATCAAGAAAAACTATAGAACTTCAACACAATAGGAGCATTAGTAATTATAAATTTCATTTAAAAGATTTAAAATTCATGTTTTGGTTGTTCCCAATCATTGGTTTTTTATACGCTTATGAATTCTTCTCTGGGCCAATGTTCCACCAAGAGTTTCACTGGCTCAAGTTAATATGCACAATAATAATGATCCTGGCATTTATGGATATTAGAAAGAAACTTAAAAACAAAGATTATAGAACAGCATGATATAAAAGGAATCCTTAAGAGGTTCCTTTTTCTATGCAAAATAAAAAGCAGCTGTTAAGCTACTGTAATTGCTAATACAAATGATATTTTTAATTTTTATTTACATTTTATTCAAAAGACTAAAAAATCATTTTATTTATATATATAATAATTATTATTAAAAAGGAGGTGTAAAAATGAGAATTGGATTGTCTGTAAATACAATGTATCAGCCTGAAAAATTAAATCCTTCAAACGTTGTAGGAAATGATAAAAATAACTTCTCTACCACTAAAGTTAAAGACAACAAACCAGATGATTCTATTACATTTGATATTCAATCATCTGAAAAAGAAACAAAACAACCTAGCCATAAGTTTACTGAAGTAGATTTATGGAAGATGTTAAAAGACAAAGGTGTACCATTATGGATTATTTTAGAGATTCTAAAGAAATTCCGTGCAGAAAAAGACAAAGAAGCTAATACTGCTAATGCTACAAGCAACACTTCTAATACATTTGAACCTGTAAATGAAACTAGATTAAATGAAGTGATGTAACTAAGTTATTATAATTCTTAATATCAAGGTACGAGAAAAGGAATCTTTTAGGGGTTCCTTTTCTCGTACAAAATAAAAAAGCAGCGGATTCGTTACTTTATAATTTGAAACCTGTCATTGAATTATCTATTCTTCTTTGCAACTCTAACTCCTTCTCATGTTCTAACCTAATAGCAGTAGCGCTTTTCCATTTATCTAAATACCTTTCCGTCTCATACGTATATACATTGTCGTCGTTTCATCTCGGGTTTAAAGTATTAATGATATATATTTCATAAAGTGCTAAATCAAAATCTGATTTCTCATAGAATCCTACCACATAATGAAAATTATGATTATATCCTTTTATAACCTCTTGTTCTTGTTCTTGTTTAGTTTTGAAATAAAGTTTGTTCAAAAAAATACCTCGCAAACTCATATTTTATAATAAATAAAAGGAAAACATTTTGAAAAAAGATTGATCAAAATGTTTTCTTCTTCAGTAGATTTTAGCTTGGTTTTTATAAAAAAGTTGAATCATTTTCTACCTGTGTTGTTCCACAATCGCGCCCGATTATGGAAGATCATTCTAAAAGTTTTGCTGTACTTATCTTGCAGAATAGCCACCCGTTAATTCAAGCGAAAACATTCACATTCTGCAGAAGAAATCACTTCACAGAAACCATCAATAACATATGTCATAGGTAGGAATTGATTGCATAAAAGAATAAACCTTTCAATTCACGAGGGAACATGGCCCCTCTGTTAGCGAGTTGGAAAACTAATTGCCAAAAATCAGCCTGGATTGATCAATCCTTTACCTAGCATCATAATCATAAGCATATTGGTAAAGTATAGAAATGAAGCTAAACGATCCTATATGATTAACTTTTAATCCCAAGCCTTTAACAACAATGATATCCATGATTTCCTGCTATCTATCTCCTCTTTTACTTTCGGTTCTATTCGTTTATAAAGATGGATCTTTAGTATTTCTCTCGACTTTATTAATCAATCGACGAATAATAAATGTATATTAATTAATCGATTGATTAATAACAGAAAGGAACTTCTAGTATGAATGATTCTGATAGTAAAAAAGCACCCGGAAGACCTGTCAAAGATAAAGAAGTGGCAAAAATGGATCTTTTAAACTCTGCTACTAAGCTTTTTTCCACAAAGGGATTTGAGGAAACGAGTCTCCGCGAAATTGCCATGGATGCTAATGTAAATATGGCTCTTGTAAAGTACCATTTTGGTTCAAAATTAGACTTATGGAAAGAAGTGATATCCGAACTCTCCTATAAGGTGTTACAAACCAATAACTTCATCCTAAAAGATGTAACTAACGCCTCTAATATGAGGGCCTTATTAGTCGAATTATTCGATAAGCTGGTTGACATGAGTTTTCAACATCGAGAATTCAGTTTGTTTATCATTAACGAAACCGTTCAACAAGGTGAAAGATTTGACCATTTATTTGATAAATTAATCAAGCCTTTTCACGACCAAACTTATCCTTTTATTGTAAAAGGGATCGAATTGGATGTTCTTGCAGACCAGCATCCGGAGGAACTCATTGTCATGTTGTTATCATCCGTTGCATATCAACAGGCCACCCCTCATGTTTTGGGGAACTTTACAACTGTAACAAAAGACAGAGAGAGATGGAAACAAGTTATCAAACACAGCTTAAAAGTAAACTTTTTAAAGTAGTGCAGATAGATAAAATTTTTCAAGCAAGAATAATCACTAAAATAACATGCTCTTTTGAAAGGATGTTTTTAATGAAAAAGCTTAATGATATTCCCCAACCTAAAACGTTTGGTCCATTAGGTAATGTACCTCTACTTGATAAAGATAAACCGCTCCTATCGTTTATCAAGCTGGCGGAAGAGTACGGTCCCATTTTTCGGCTTCAAACTCCAGGAGATACCGCCATTATCGTTTCTGGGCATGAACTGGTAGCAGAAGTCTGTGATCAGTCACGGTTCGATAAAAGTGTAGAAGGTCCTTTAGCAAAGGTTCGTCCCTTTGCTGGAGACGGGTTATTTACAAGTGGAACACACGAGCCTAACTGGAGAAAAGCCCATAATATTCTGACGCCTACATTCAGCCAGCGGGCAATGAAGGATTACCATGCCATGATGGTCGATATTGCCGTACAGCTCGTTCAAAAATGGGCACGGCTTAATCCGAATGAAGAGGTGGATGTCCCGGAGGATATGACCCGTCTTACATTGGACACGATTGGTTTATGCGGTTTTAATTACCGATTCAACAGTTATTATCGTGAGACTCCTCATCCTTTTATCACCAGCATGGTCCGTGCTCTAGATGAAGCGATGCATCAAACACAACGATTAGATATACAGGACAAACTCATGGTGAGAACTAAACGTCAATTTCAGCATGATATCCAAGCCATGTTTTCTTTAGTGGATAATATTATTGCCGAACGTAAGGCCAATGGAAGCCAGGAAGAAAATGATTTGCTTTCCCGTATGTTAAATGTGAAGGATCCGGAAACGGGCGAAACACTGGATGATGAAAATATTCGTTTCCAAATCATCACCTTTTTAATAGCCGGGCACGAGACAACAAGTGGATTGTTATCCTTTGCGATCTATTACTTATTAAAAAATCCGGATAAATTGAGAAAAGCCTATGAAGAAGTAGATCGGGTATTAACAGGGCCCACTCCGACATATCAACAAGTTCTGCAGCTTAAGTATATCCGGATGATTTTAAATGAATCGCTGCGTCTATGGCCTACCGCACCAGCATTCAGCCTTTATGCAAAAGAAGACACGGTGATTGGTGGAAAATATCCGGTAAAGAAAAGAGAAGATCGGATTATGGTTCTTATTCCACAGCTGCATCGAGATAAAGATGCATGGGGGGACAATGCAGAAGAATTCCATCCCGAACGGTTTGAAGATCCGGATAAAGTTCCTCACCATGCTTATAAGCCATTTGGAAATGGCCAGCGGGCATGTATCGGTATGCAGTTTGCCCTTCATGAGGCCACTCTCGTACTGGGAATGCTTCTCCAGCATTTTGAATTCATCGATTATGCGAATTATGAGCTGGACATTAAACAAACATTAACGTTAAAGCCAGGTGATTTTAAGATAAAGGTTCGATCCCGAAACCAAGCTGCCATCCGTCCATCTGTCCTAACACCTGTAGCAGAGACGCCGGAGGACCACAAGACGGAACAGCAAGTTCAGAATGCTGCTTCTCTCCAAGGACTCAATAATCGTCCGCTTCTTGTTCTTTACGGCTCTGATACTGGAACTGCTGAGGGTATAGCACGGGAACTTGCGGATACAGCGAGTTTGCATGGCGTACGGACTGAAGTATCGCCTTTAAATGACCGAATTGGTAACTTACCGAAAGAAGGAGCCATTCTCATTGTTACTTCTTCTTATAACGGAAAGCCACCGAGCAATGCTGGACAATTCGTACAATGGCTTGAAGAACTACAACCTGGTGAGCTACAAGGTGTTCATTATGCGGTGTTTGGCTGTGGAGATCATAACTGGGCCAGTACCTATCAGAATGTCCCGAGATATATTGACGAGCAGATGGCTCAACAGGGAGCCACAAGGTTCTCAACACGCGGAGAGGGAGATGCAAGTGGAGACTTTGAAGAACAGCTCAATCAATGGAAACAAAGCATGTGGTCGGATACGATGAAAGCTTTTGGATTGGAGCTCAATGAAAATGTAGAAAAAGAACGCAGTACCCTAAGCCTTCAGTTTGTCAGTGGCCTTGGAGGATCTCCTCTTGCTCGTTCGTACGAAGCAGTGAATGCAACTATTGTGGAAAATCGCGAACTCCAATCAGCTGGCAGTGATCGGAGCACTCGGCATATCGAGGTGGCCTTACCGCAAGGAGTTACTTATCACGAAGGAGACCATCTCGGAGTGCTTCCACACAACAGTGAGGAAAATGTCAGCCGTGTTCTCCGTAGGTATAATTTGAATGGAAATGATCAAGTAGTGCTGACAGCAAGTGGACGAAACGCAGCTCATCTGCCACTTGATATGCCTGTTAGTTTACGTGATCTTCTTAGCTATAGTGTGGAAGTGCAGGAAGCAGCAACCAGAGCACAAATACGGGAACTGGCATCTTTTACGGTTTGCCCTCCGCACAAACGCGAATTGGAAACTTTAGTGGAAGAGGGAATTTACCAGGAGCAAATATTAAAGAAACGTATTTCCATGTTAGATCTTCTCGAAAAGTACGAAGCATGTGAAATGCCGTTTGAGCGGTTTTTAGAACTTCTCCCTGCACTCAAACCGCGTTACTATTCTATTTCAAGCTCACCACTCGTTGCCCAGGATCGCCTGAGTATTACAGTTGGTGTTGTAAGCGGACCTGCACGGAGTGGACAAGGCGAATATAAAGGGGTCGCTTCTAACTATTTAGCTCAACGTCACAACGAAGACAATGTTGCTTGTTTTATTCGTACTCCACAATCCGGTTTTCAGTTGCCAAAAAATCCTGAAACGCCAATTATCATGGTTGGACCAGGAACTGGGATTGCACCATTCCGAGGTTTTTTACAATCACGGCGCATCCAGAAACAGCAAGGTATAAAGTTAGGAGAAGCTCATCTATATTTCGGTTGTCGTCATCCTGAACAGGATTATCTCTATCGTACAGAATTAAAAAAAGATGAAAAGGATGGCATATTATCCTTACACACAGCTTTTTCGCGTCTGGAAGGACATCCAAAAACATATGTACAGCATTTAATGAAACAAGATGGAGACAAGTTAATTTCTTTATTAGATAACGGCGCTCATCTTTATATATGCGGTGATGGAAGTCGAATGGCTCCGGATGTAGGGGATACTCTTTGTCAAGCTTATCAGCGAAATCATGGGGTAAGTGAACAAGAGGCAAGAAATTGGTTAGACCAATTGCAACGTGAAGGACGATATGGAAAAGATGTGTGGGCTGGAATCTAAGCTCCGTATTAGACAGTAATACACAATATTTAAAAACAAAAATCCCGTATCCTTTATTGGATTTGGGATTTTTACTTAAACATAGATATCCAATTTTCTTTAAAGGTGTTATTCCACGAACTAGCCCGTTTGTTGAACAAGTAGGGACGGATAATGGCCGTTCTCGCCTTCAACTAAACCTTTTTATATACCTCGGTATAAGCGAATTTCAACTGTTTCCGTAATTCTATATTATCTTCTTCTAGCTTTTTAATTTTTCTCTTCAGAGACGCGATAATCACATCTTTGTTGTTCTCATTTACCTCACGTTTAACCTGTTTTTTTGGTGTGGGCTTGGGCTTTCTGTTGCCGTAAGGAGTCAATACGTTCTCTGATTTTTCTCTAGGATTTCTTCTCAGCCATATTGCTGAGCAACTTCAATCATTTTGGATGTCGATTGAATATAAATCTCATATTTGGTAGCATTCATTTCCTTCCAAGCCGACTTATCGAATATAGCAACCTCTTACTTATGAGTTGCAGCTCGTTTATTCTCTCCAATTCTGTAAGTGAAGTAGATCAACAAGAAAGTAGCAAGCGTACCTGCCAAATATCCCATGAGACATCCGAACCCAAAAACTGCACCTCTAATTGTTAGACACGGTCTAACAATTGGAGGTGCAATTTTTGATGCTTTATTTATACATTTTAAGTGATCGTAGATGACGATGAATTTCTTTATAAAGTTCTTCAGCGGATTCTTGATACTTAACATTCTCTACAGCTATCTCCCTTAATGTTTCCAATTTTGAAATTGCACCTTCAAAATTGTTATTAAAAATTACCTCTTTATCTTCCGCAGTAAATGCTTTTGATTCTCCCATACAATCCCCACCCTTCACATTATCGATTCGACAGGAAAAAGGAAAATCCTTCAAAATAAAACCCATCACTGAAAGGTGACAACTCTAGAGGGGATTGGAGAAAAAGAGAAAACAAATAGTAAAGAATCTCTTTCAAGGTCAAGAATACTCTCAACCTTCTCCAATTCCTTTAGGGCAAGAAGTTCACCTCTAGAAAATACTATATTCGAATAATGATATTGTAAACATTTGACCTAGACATCCCTCATAACTCTTGTGTATTCTATTATAGAAGAATAAAGTAAGACTTATTCTTTGCCATTTTAGGAAAGGTTCTGCTGGAGACGGCAGAACCTTTTTTCGTGAACTAAAAAGTAGAATAAAATAAAATTTTTGTTCAACTTAGTCTTCCAAAATACGATAGTAGAAATGTTGCAATATGAGATTAATCTTATTTTTTGTTTTAACGTATTTCCGAAATTCATCCCCATCTTCAAACGCGTGACGGGCAAGAACCCAGCGGCAAGGTGGGGGGGAATTTCGGTTAGGCATAGACTAACTGATTTGTAAGAACTGCCAATTGTAACGGGTTGCACCGTTTCACCAGTGGCATATAGGAGTTGAATCGTAAATGGTGTGTACTTCGCAATTTTTGCTTTTCCTTG
>NZ_JBALQK010000217.1:8622-10046 GCF_036965845.1 Bacillus sp. JJ1127
CCAATCAGAACTGTTACAGAGCCACCATAGAGCCGAGAACTAGGGAATCACCTACGAACGGAGTCCACGAAAGACTGAGGCTAGACAACCAGGGCTTTTTACAGGCCCCCACTTCAAAACGTGTTAACGTTTAAGTGGGGGGAGTTGACATCTATTCCATACTATTGTTACAACAGCATTTATTACTAAAAGATTTTTCAATACATTTTATGCATAATCAGTGCAATACTAAAAACGCTTCCGTAAATTTTAATAATTATTTTGCCTGTATACCTACATGTAATAAGGAGGAATGTAAAATGGAGAAAGCGAATGAAAATGTATCTAAATCAAGCCGTCGAGCAAAAGAGGACGAAATTGCTACAGAGGCTGGTGTGATTCTAAAACTACAATCGCTTCGACTGGCAAGTGAAGAATCTGTATTAGCTCCAACTAATCAGCTTTCATCTAGCGTTCTGAAACCCCTTGAAGACAAATAAAGATTTTTATAAAAAAGTTCAGTCGCAAATTGAACTGTATCCCGAATTGTGGACACTTAAAAAAGTCCATGATTCGGGGTTTTTGTGTATTTTTATACTCATTCCTCGTTATAATACGTTTCGATCTTATTCTTTTTAAAAGACCTATGTGAAAAAGGAACACTCAAATATATTGCATTGCACGGATTTAGACATACTCGCCTCAAACCACTTAAAATGTAGTTTTTAAGACCTCACTAAATATAATTACATATTCTTTTCAGCAGCACCCTACCGATATCCTCCTTGAGACAAACATAGTTTCGATACGTTTCTTTTTTATGTTATGAGCTCTAATTTCTTTTAACATTCATTCCATACTATTTTCTAAAGAAATTGCATGGCCTCTTTATTCAACATCCTAAAAGCTGAATATACTTCTGACCTTCTTCCTGCTTCATATATTCACGTACATTTTCACGATAAGCTTGTACAATTAGCGGAAGTGACAATACAAATAATTTCTTTAACACGTTTTCTTTATAAACATGGATCCAATTCTTTGTTTCTACACAATGATTAAAAATTAATGTTTCATAACTTCCTAATTCCATTTCTATTTTACTTACTCCCATTTCTCTTAATAACTCTTTACATAGTAATGAACGGCAAGAAACAAATCGCGGGAAGTAATGCGCATAAATCATTTCACAGCACTTCTCCCTAATCATTTCTTCAAATTTAATATAGTGAACTCTCACTTCTAAATAGAACCCTCCCCTTCTCTCCCCACTATGCTCCCGTAAAAAATCTTCAATTGTATCATACGTATAATCTTCGTGTGCCTGATTTATATGTACCAAAAAACCACTAGCATTCACAATGAATTTAGGAACTGCTATGTAATAATACACGATCCAAAAACAAAGTTTTTCTATTATTTCCTCTTCCTGCTCTTGTAAAAAC
>NZ_JBALQK010000218.1:0-1421 GCF_036965845.1 Bacillus sp. JJ1127
ACAGAGCCACCATAGAGCCAAGAACTAGGGAATCATTCTTGGGTATGCAACCTACGAACGGAGTCCACGAAAGACTGAGGCTAGACAACCAGGGCTTTTTACAAGCCCCCACTTCAAAACGTGTTAGCGTTTAAGTGGTGGGTAGTTGACCCCCTTCTCTATATCGGTTTATTTCTTATTATTATATTGAACGTCACTTTTGAAGATACTGATTGGACTGTCCCTTTGGAATACTTAAACACTCCCACTCTTTTTCTTTCAGTAATTTTCCGACATAAATAATTTGTCCGATATGTGATGCATAATGAGCAATCTGCCTTTCAATTGCTTGTATCACACTATGTTCCTCTCCGCGAATATGCACAATCCTTAACATGTCTTGCGTAGTTAAAGATTGCAGCGCTTGAAAAACATACTCCCAGCCTTCTTGCCATGCTACTAGCGCTTCTTCTTTTGAAGCATAACCACCTTCAAACTCATCATCGCGATTTCGATCTAGTTTTTCACCATCTGTTGTCAAAAAATCTGTCCATCTCGATCGCATATTACCATGTAAATGTTTGATAATAATTGCAATACTATTTGCTTCTTCATGAAGTGCCCAACATATTTGTTCATATGATAACTGTGAAAGTGTCCGTTCACCTTGCTTTTGAATCGCCTTAAAATTTGAAACAGCACATTCTAAATAAGCTTTTGCAACTTCCACCCCTGACCCCTCCTATTTAACTAATAGATGTTCCATTTGGGACTTCTATATCAGGCTGCAGTAAGATTACATCCTCCTGTTCTGGAACTCCACCTAACACAAGTACTTCTGATTTGAAACCCGCAACACGTTTGGGTGGAAAGTTCACGACAGCTACAATTTGTTTTCCAATTAGCCCTTCTGGTGTATACCTCTTCGTAATTTGAGCACTGGATTGCTTCATACCAAGTTCACCAAAGTCAATTTCTAGCTTAATTGCAGGTACACGCGCTTCTTTAAACTCTTCCGCTTTTTTTATCGTTCCAATACGTAAATCTAACTGTAAAAAGTCTTCAAAATTAGCCATTTTATTCTCCCTCCCAATTATCATTTAGACAAAACATACAAATTCCCTCTAAAAAAAGAAAGATGCCTAAGCACCTTTCTTTTGCAACTCACTTGATTCGTTTGGTCTATATAGGAAGTAACCGATAACCCCACCAATACATGATGGTAGTAACCAACCAATTCCTTCTTTGTATAAAGGAAGCATTTGCAGCACATTTGTTATTGCATCGAACTTAATATTTGCACTTTCTAAGCCGTTAAATATGCTAATTAACAAAGCACCTAGAATGGCACCAATATACACTGTATTACGTTGTCCAATCCATTTATGGAAATATGACAGTACAATTAGCACAATCGCAACAGGATAAATAATCATTAATAC
>NZ_JBALQK010000218.1:1491-2890 GCF_036965845.1 Bacillus sp. JJ1127
ACTGCAATAAGCTGTGTTAATCCTAAATTTGATACGAATAAACTAAATACACATACCACGGTTACAATTGTTTTATGTGAAAATTTCGGAAACAGATTTGTAAAGAATCCTGCACATGCAGATGTTAGTCCCACTGAAGTTGTTAAACATGCAAGTGTAATAACAATCCCTAACAGTATTTTACCACTTGTTCCATATAACTCATTTACAACTTTCGTTAAAATAAGACCTCCATTATCCGAAACACCAAGTGAGGTACTTGTTGAACCAAGATAAGCAAGTGATAAATAAATTAACGTTAAGCCTAATACGGCTATAATTCCAGATACAATTGTTGTTTTCGCAACTTGTCCACTTTCTTTTATCCCTTTTGAACGAATAACTTGTACAACAACGATTCCAAATACAAGAGCACTAATAGCATCCATCGTTAAATATCCTTGAATAAATCCGCCAAAAAATGCATTATCTTTATACGCATCTAACGGCGCAGCCGGTACTCCAATTGGATCAATAATTGCTTTCCCAACAATTATAGCAACAATTAATACTAATAATGGAGTAAGAAACTTCCCAAACCAATCAATTAATTTAGATGGATTTAATGATAAGTACCAAGTAACACCAAAGAAAACTGCTGTGTAAAGAAACAGCATGTACCATTCTGACACCAACGCTTCTGATAGAAATGGCTTCATTCCCATTTCAAATGAAACTGCTCCTGTACGCGGAATTGCAAAGAATGGTCCAATTGCTAAATAACTAATAAGTGGAAAAACAAACGCAAATATAGGATGTACTCTAGAAGATAACGCTTTCAAGTCTCCCTCTACAAAAGCTACAGCGGTTACTGCTAATAGAGGAAGTCCGACTCCTGTCACAAGGAATCCAATTGTGGCAATCCAAACATTTTCACCTGCTTGTTGACCTAATACTGGTGGGAAAATTAAATTTCCTGCTCCTAAAAATAATGCAAATAACATTAAACCAATCGCTAGCGTATCTCCTGGCCTTAATCGTTCCTTCATCTCTTTATTTTGCATAGCATGTTCTTTATCATTTCTTTCTCTTTCACAATATGCTATGCTCCTCCTCTCTGCTCATAATGATAAAATATGCCCTCAAAAGACAATATTTTTCTCCATTTTCCTGTTTCTTACCCTGATAAATAAATTGTTTTTTCTGAATTTTAAAAGTATTGGAGTGTTATAACTTGGGGTTAATAGGTCAGACCTCTTTACTTTTGTCACACATATAGTAACACATTTAGTTGAAAAATAGAAACATATTTTTTATATGGAATTTTCCGAAAAATCAAATAGTATGTACGTATCTTTCATTTTATTCTTTTGCAAAAATATTTCTAAAGAATAATCCCACATCTTTATTCCGTTATTCT
>NZ_JBALQK010000219.1:0-12977 GCF_036965845.1 Bacillus sp. JJ1127
TAAGTTGATGGATGTGTGGCGATACCCCTATTAGGGGTCACCATATTAAAAAAAGAAAATTGTACGTTATGTCACACATGTATTTAAAGTGAACCCCCACCTTTCTTCCTTGCTTTTCTTAAATCCTGAGGTGGGGGTTTTACTGCCTGTTAATGCGGAATAAATATGTTATCGGTTTATGCTGTGAAGATTCATAACTTCCATTAAGATATCTGCTATCAATTTTCCGTTTTCAAAAATAATTTGGTTTTTGGTATATGGGTCTATATACTGTCCTAGTCCTTTACTCAGCATAATTTCCAGTTCATTATTATCTAAAATTTGACAAGATAAAATAGTAGGGTGTTTACTAAAAGCTCGATAAAAGTTTAAGGTCTGACTCAAAGAAACAGCTAATGGTCTAAGCATTTCATCATAGTAAGGATTCATATCTTTAGCTAATTTTTCGTTTAAGATAAAATCCATTCCATCATCCTGTATGTCAAATCGAAATAAAAAAATCAATATATCCCTCCTCCCTGATAGCATATAACTATTTTTTACATAGCAATCGTGGATATAGCTTGTTTATAAATTAGTTGTTGCTTTCCATTAACCATCATAAGTACAGTAAAACGATCTACTCCAACAATTCGCCCTGCTATTCTAACCCCACTCTTTAAAAATAGGGTAAAATCCTTTTTATCTATTTTTAGTCGTTCATATTGTTCTTCCTGTAAGTCCTTCATTTATTTCGCCATCCCCTTTACAGAAACAATCATTTCATAATAACAATTTTTATATTCGGATCAAATTATACTGGGGTCTATGACAGCAACCCTCTCACTACTTCATGTAGGTGTTTATATCTTTTAAGGCATTAATTCAGCAAGCGTAATACTCCCTGGTTTCTTATAAAAAAAGAATTGATATACTTTCTTGCATTTTCCTGCTTCCTTGAATAACGTCAGTATAATAACTACTTCGAAACCTTTTCAAAAACTCCCTGCATATTCACACAGGATTTTTAATCAAACTTTATTTTAAGATCTATCTTTTTTATAAAACAACAATCTTTTTGACCATTAGTTTCTTTCCATTTTTCAGGTTTTTCACACTCTGAAATTACTAAAATATTTGCTTTAAGAGGTAATATTTTTTCAATCTTATTCTTAAATCCCATTGCTACATTCCATGTAACTATTTTCATTTACTAGACCTCCTTTTTTAGACAAATAAGAATATACTGTACACCTGATGCAACAGATTTATTACATATTCCATTAAAAAACAGATCATTACAATTAATGACCTGTTCCTCTCACGTATTAACACATGATCTAACTATTCTGGTCTGTTTGTTGGTAAATTAAAAGCTTTAAAAACTTCTAAATGCACTCCAGTAATTTGACCTTCTATAAAATCGATAAATTTATTAATCTCCATATCAGGTGTCTTTGAATTTAGATTGAAATCATAAGATACAATGCCTTTAGCATCTTCAATATCATAGTATGTTAAATTAAATTTCGGATGATTTTCTACTCCTTTAACCAATTCATTAAAAAAGTCTTTAATGAAAAAACCGTACACTTTTGGACCTTCCCTCTCCTCGATCACTTCTACTTTAAGTCTCATATCTTCAATTTTAGTAATATTTATTTGAACCTGCCTCATTAGAGCAGTTTTAGGCTCACCATAATTTACAAGAGCATAAGTAGTATTCATTTCAAGTTTTGTTAAATCCATCCTCATCGCTGCATCTCTGGATAAAAATACTCTCATAATTATATCCCCCCTTATAAGGTATTTCACAAAATAAACACCGGTTATATAGGCCTGTTAAGCGATAGTTGCAAAACAGGCTTTTATATTCTATAGATATACAATCATTTCGTGATTCATTAATAATATTCCTTTTGATACTAACTATTATAGCCAAAATTTATACAACCTATTACCGTATAGCAACCATTTATTAACATAATTTTACCATATTATGTTGTACAACATCAAGCTAACTTCCAGAAAAGTCAAGTTATTCGAAAAGTTAAAAATAAACCATTGCCATACGGTAACCCTTGGTGGTAATATTAAAACAAAGTTACTACATTATTTCACTTTTTTTATGTCTATTAAGGAGAAAAAATGCGAATGAATATAACACCTGAACTAAAGAAATGGCTCTCACAAGAATTGATGATTACTAAAGATGTCGCAGCGCTTCTTGGGGTTTCTAACGCACGAGTTAAAGCCCTGGTTAAGGAAGGGCGTTTAATCCCTATTAAGTCTGAAGAAAAATGTACTATTTTCCTTCGTTCTGAGGTTGTTATATTAAAAGAGGAACTGAGAAAAAAACGATCAAAGTTTATGAAGAAGGATCCAAAAGATAAATAATAAAGATTAGACAAGGAGGCCCAAAAAATGAATAATATCAATAAAAAATTGGTTGATAAAGACGCAAAGAAACTAGGCGCGAAAATACTAGTGTTAAAACTCAAAAGACATAACCAGCTTGTAAAATCACGCGTCTTAATAAAAGTAAAATATTCAAGTTGCATCGAAGTACATTTGCGAGATAATTTACACTCCACAACAAATATTTCTATTTTGGAGAGTATTAATGAGGTACAAGAACAAATTATATCTGCTTTAGGAATTCATGACATTAGATTAAAATTTTTACAAGATTCCCGTTGGTTTTTATATGGTCATGATGGTACGATCCGCGAATTTTGCTATGGAGAACTAGAACCAATTGATTTAGATTCAGGCCACTTAGACCAAGACTTCTTAAAACTCACCTTAGATTCTACTCCTGATATTACTTTTGATGCAAACATGCCTAAAAAACAACAAAAGAACATTGTTAACAAAAAACACTACCAACTTGAGCTGCATCTCATCTAACTAAAAGTACCAAATATATTTTCAATTAATTACAACGATGTTTAAGAAAGTGATGTTTTGAAACCCTTTAAAGACCGCTTTAAAAGGAATACCAGACCGCAATTTCCTATCCAAAATATAAAAACTCTTTCCTCAAAAGAATTAGTGAATAATTTAATGTATGATATCCCATTTAACGAATTAGGGATAAAGATTCTAAACGGAATATACAATGAAGTAGATGTTTCTCTTATTGAATTTCTATTATTAACTGATCTAATCCAATATGAGGATCCTAATGAAGTAATAGCAGATTTACAAATGCATGGTTTCTCTTATATAGAGGGAATTGGTTATATACGTTTTAAAGGTAACTTAGATTGACAAAAAATCCATATTAAAATAACCGAATATGCGTTGAAGGGAAGGATTATTATGATGTTTCAATGTGAAAATTGTGGTAAAGAAAATAATATTTCCAAAATTCATGGAAGATGTGGAAATTGTGATAACAACAACGCAGAAAATTTTGTGATTATAAATAATAATAAAATGTTAAGTGGTATGAGTCTATACGGAGTTAGAGATGTTTTAATATCTGCACTTAATAAAGAGGAAATTTTGCTCATAGACCCTAAAAGCAAATTAATGTGATTCATAAAGTGAATAATATTTTGCATTCATTTGGACATTCAAACAAGGTAATGAATTTTTCAGGGAGAGTAGAGGTTGAATATGAATCAATTATATTTGTCATTAAATGAAGCAGGTTTGATACTTAAGGGGTATACAGAACAGGGAGAGGTTGATTTCATTCTTCTTGAAACCTACGAGAATGGAACAACCCAATCAGTGGATGTAAATACATTTGAAACGCTTTTCGGGGATGTAGAAGGGAATCCGACCTATGAAGCCTTGTCGGGAACTCACACTTTTATATTGGGAGATACGCAATACACTATGACAGCTGAGGAAATGGGTTATCAAAAGTATTTCGACCAATGGAAAGAGCAAGGATTGTTTAAATCTTAATCAACTAACGCATGCGTTAGTTAATTAAGAAAGGACATAACATATTAGTCATATAAAAAATGTTATGTCCTTTAATTTATTTATCTTTTTTAATTTAGGTCTTGATAATATATGCTTCTGATTTCTTTTCATTTACTAAATATAACCTTTTTCTCTCAAACTAACATATCTATGTTCACCAGTTATCACATGATCTAATAATGCAATCCCTAGAATTTTTCCGTACCCTTAGTTTCATTCTTAACAACAGAAGATAATTCCCCAAGTGTTTTTCGTTCTCCATGTAGGAAAATAGCATGACCTTCTGGGCATGATGCGGTACCTTTATAGGGGAAGTAGAATCATTAACGTTGAAAATAACGTTGTTTAATAAAGGATATTAATGACATTGTTTTAAATTGCGTTTGAATATTTGACAAGGTTGATTCGAAATTATTTTGGAAGTCATCAAGTATATTGTTATAGTGATCTTTTTGCTTAGTCATGAATGCGAAATACATGTCAAATATTCGATTTTCACTATCTGTGCAGAAAATAGGAAAATCATTCCTTTTCACTATTAGATTAAAGTATCCATTTTTCACAGTGAAGCCAACTTTTGTATAAAAACCTATTAAATATTCTTCATCAAAGGCTGTATTCAGCTTACCTCTGAAATGGAGTTCATAGCCAGGGTAGCTAAAGTAGGTCCATCTGAATATGGAGTATATCATAGCTGTTCCAACCCCTTTTTCAATAGGTTCTGCATCTAAACTTGTAATGGAAACTTGAGTTGTTTTTTCTGAATGATTTTCTTCAATACGACATGTAGCAGTTCCGACCTTGAAATTATTAAAGTAGTCATGAAATTCTATGTCGAAAGTGATGAAGTTTAACCGTTCTTCAATACGAGTAAATGAGCTTTTTAATTTTTGACCATTTTTAGTCATGATTATTGGGAGTGTAGTTAACATAGTTTAAATTAAGTCCTTTCTACATTATATTTAGTGTTTATTGATGTGATTTAACATGTTTTCTTTCCATTTGCTAAATGGTTCAATTATCCTCATCATGTAATCATCTGATAAAGTACCATTGAGTTCCTTTATTGCAAATTCACCGTTGTCCCCTCTTTGGTTTTTATAAGATAACAATGCTTCTTCCATCATTCGTAATCCTATTTTTAATAATGCTTTATTGCTAGAAAAATTGATTGAAATAAATGGTTTCTTAAATCCTAAACCTTCTAATATTGCCGCGCATTCTATTGCCTCCTCGTCAAAGTCGCGATTAAGGTAATAACCTGGTACATATTCGAACGCTTTTTCTACTAAGGTACGCTCTGCTTCTCTTTCAGTCCCATGTTCACTATAACCTGCGGCCACCATTACCATTCCAGCAACAAATCCATGGTAGGATTCTAAGATAGACTTTTTAGTTTTATTATATTTTTGATTGTTTTGATTTAAATTCACATCATTCCCCCTATTTCCTTAGATATTTTTACTACTGCTCAAATTGTATATAGACAAAGCCGAAATGGTAAAAATACTATATTTCTTGACTACGAGAACGGTAATAAACACTTTCGCATTTGATTTTAATCTTTCTCTCATGTTACTTTCTTTTTTACTCGGTACAATGCAAAGTTGCTTTACGTTTACTTATATTTGGACCTTCACTCCAAATGTTCTCAAAACATTAATTATGTCTTTAGTTTTCAGATGAATCTTCGTATTAGGTTCACATACACCCAATTCAAAAAGTGTGAATAACGTATTATCTGCAACATCTTTAACTATGACTTGTTTAGACCTTAGATAGTTTTGAAAATGTTGTAGCTGATTTAATGTAAGAATGATAGGTACTTTTGAGACATTTGATTTTTCATCAACGAAGTATATTTTTAAAATCATGTCCCCAGCACCCATCTCCTCAATTATTCGAAAATCATCTTTAGTTTTATCCTTTTTTTCTTTTTCAAGATTTTCAAATACTCTTTCTAAATGATTTAAAAGAATACTCGTTTCCTTAGAAACAACTTTCATAAAAATTCTCCTCTCTATTTTTAAAAATTTGCAATCTAACTACCAGAATTTGCTTATCCTTATAATGGATAAAATTAGTTACTACCACCTTATTCACTTTTTCTAAGTCCATTCCCAAAACGCAAAAAAGCCTTTCAGGATTACTTCGTTATTAGACATGCGAACTAAATGTACGCAATGCGTTAATAATGAGTAAACCCGAAAGGCTTAGATTAGTTATGGATTAGAAAAATATAAAAATGATATGTTACCATTATATAGTAAATGGAATTTTCAAACAATATTTTTCGATAGATTCATTTAATCATAAGGTATCATTTTCATATTTTCTTTAATGGTCGACTTAACAATTAGATCTTGACCTACTATTAAACATGGATACTTTAATGAATTATTCTTCATGTATATATGATTCTTGTTTTTTAATATGATTTTTGCATTATAAACAGAATCTTCTATACATTCCGCTTCTTCATTACGATTATTAAAAGTATCACTTGCATGATCCGTAATAATTATTTTTCTTTTTTTGTTAAAGGTAATCACGCGCCTTTCTTTCAATTTCCTCAACCAATTTAATTGAAAGGTCATAATTAAAATTATCTATAACCTTACCCCTGGCCATTACAAACGGTACAAATCCCTGTTCCTTAATTAAATTTTCAATTTTCTTCTCAGCATCCTTTGAAATAATACCAACTTTTTTTGCAATTCTATCTTTAATCTCTTGTATATCCGTTTGATCGTGTGTTTCTTCAAAGTATTTTCGTTCTAATTTTAAATGCAAGGTTGAGAATGACAGACTGTCCTGGGTAACATCTATTATTCTGACGTCTTCAATTATATCTCCAATTCGCAAAAAATCCTCAATACGTTTAACAAACATGTTTTGCAACTTTGTAATATGCAATAAACCTTTACCCTTGTTTTCATCCTGAATCTGTACAAAAACACCATATTTCACTACATTTTCTACCTTTACTGTAACTATTGTATTTTTCTTATACAACCCATTATAAGGTTTCGGCAACATAGTTGTTTCTTCTATATACTTAGCAATATTCTCATCTAGCGTACACTCATTTGACACATATCCTCACTCCTTTATTGGACCTATAGATACATATTTGTTATAATTTTCCCCTTCCCTTATTTTTTATCCTTTTAAAGGATACTTACTAAATTAATAATGGGTAACTGTTACCAATTGTGTAAATTCCTCTTCTCCATATACCAAGATTTTAAAGTAATGATCCTACTGTAAGCAACGCAACTGCTATTAATAATAAACTGTTTAAAGTTTTTGAAAATAAATCCACAAAGCCTTTTATAAGTAACAGATCTAAGCCCATTAAAATAATTACAGAAATATTTAATTTATATTTATATCTTACTAATAACTTTTGACATCGATTTAAATCATTCATTTCATACATCTCTATTTTCTTTAGAAAACTACAAATGACTGTTACCTACTTTATCTTTTAACCACAAAAAGCTGCTTCAGCATATATACCTGAAGCAGCTCTTGTTATCTCAAAAATGGTAATGGTGCTTGCTGAATTCCGTTTTGAGTTGAGATATAAAATGATTTTGCGAATCCCTCATTGTGAATACATTCATCTATTACTAGCATTATAGGAATCTTTCGTAAGTCTAACATGAGCTCCTTTCTAACTTGTTCTGCTAAAGCAAGATTAGATATGGATAAAATAAAAATACCTGGTAAACTCTTCGTGTTTTCGAAGTTCAATAAATTATTTGGGCCATTTTCAATTTGATCTTCCCAAATTTTCAATCGTGATTTTAAATGTTGCGCATATCGTTGGCCTTGTTGTACCCTCTCAAATATGAAATTTTGATTCCCAATTGGGGTTTTAATTTCTCCAACAGCAATTGGATTATGCCCATTACCAGTACCTTTTAGCTTTGGATACCAACACCAGTTTTTTAACAACTGCTGCTCTATTGCAAACTCATATTTTATTTGATTCATAGTAACAAATCTTTGTACCCCTGCTACACCGAGTTTTAACCACTGCTCTGGCTTTAAAGAATAGTTTGTATTACGACTATGATAAGCCCACATCATCAAATGACCAGCAGTATTAAGAGTAATTGGAGCAGATGTTTTGGGTTGATCCGGGAACAGCCCAGATTTTATTTCCCATCGGCTAACGAATCCATACAGTACCAGTTTTTTCAACGATTCTGAGACCTGGGACCTACTAATTTTAGATTCCACAAAATTTTTAATTTGAGCTTCAGTAATCGCTAATGAATCCCAAATAAGTTTTAATATTAAGTTGTCTTTTTCGTTTATAAATCCTGAATTAATTCTGTCATAAATACTACGTAAATCTGTGAGTGGTTTAAATTTATCTGGAAGAATTGGCCCCCCCTGTAAAGAGGGGTCATCCCAAAGTGATAACGTTTCGTCCCTATTAAGCCAATATTGAACCGCCTTTCCATTCTCTTGTACGGAAACTTGCGGCGCACTCATTAGTTATATAAAAACGCCGTTGGGTCGTTAACTTTTTTACGTCCAAAAGGAAACTTAAAGATAACCCCCGACCCTCTCTCTTTTTCCACATCAACACTTACAATTCTCATGCTTACTACATCATCCAATACTGGCTGTTCAATTGTTTTAGGGACAATTCCTTTAATAGTGCAGCCTTGGTCTAATTCAACAAAAACGCCAAAACGCGGGTCAACATTTACAACCCTTCCTACAATCGTGTCACCTTCTGCTAATTCAGCTAATAACTGATAAGGATTTTCCACGGCCGCTTTTCTAGAAACATGGATTAACCGTTGTTCTGGATTAAATTGTAGAACCTTAACAGGGATACGTTCACCAATTGGTGCATAACGATCAACAGCATTTTTATAGACTCTTCCATAGTTTAGTTCATGCAATTTCATGAAGCATTCTGCACCATTAATGCGTAAGAATATAGTAGGAACTTGGGCATTCATGTTATATCCAGTTACCTCTGCTTCATAAGTGGGCTCTTGAAGTCTTTCTTCTTGCTCCAACTCTATTAACTCACGAATTAATGAATCTGCAGACCTCCGGCTAGCTTCTTTTACTGAAACCTGAACTTTATTTACATCCAGTTCATCAGACATTTGTGTAATTACTACATTAAAAATATTACCTGTGAATTGTGTAATACTTCTAAAAGAATAATCAGAGAAGTCCTCCTTTTTACAAATACCTATAATTTTTCCGTTTTCAAGGGCGAACTCAGCATATTCAGTTTCTGGATCATCTTTATCATGACGTTTAACAGTTCGAAGTACTGCTTGAATTGGCTCTTTATATCTACGTAATGCCTGTAGTTTTTCATAAGTTTTTGAATCCATAAAAATATCTCCTCTCCCTCGCTCAATATTTCAAAAAAATTCAAAAAATAACATTTCTACTTTAAGTATGATTACTTTATTTTCAAAAACTAAGGATTTTGAGGATATTTCGTAAAAAAATAAAAGAATCAGAATAATAGACGTACTCACCTTCTTCATAAAAAGAAATGTTAAACTAGATATATAATCATTCAAATTCTTATAAAGCAACGATGTTCTAAGAATGAAAATTAGATATTTGTTGCTATGCATAGTTATGGAGGGATATATATGCGTAAATTACTGAATGGAAAAAGAGTATTAGAAAAAGAAACAGATGAAGGTTCACTTTATTTTGTATTGGCTGAAGAAGTGTTTCAAAAATATGTAGGGCTATGGGGCTATTTAATTCGGCATGGAGAGTTTGATCAGCCCTCGAAATGGATAAATACTTGTAAAATGAATCCTTTTGATTCTTATGTTTTATTAGGTGAATTTAACCCTCAAGAATACGAATATATGATCTATGAAGAATCTGGTGTTTCTAGAGAGCTAAATCGAATATTAGCCTCTTACGGAATGGATATAGATAATAGTTTTGAAGAATTTTTAAAATTAGAGGAGCTTCCTGCAGCTGCTGTTAAAGAAGTAAAGGATTGTTTAGTTGCAAAAGAATGTATGAACGTCTATCCAGAGGATTTTCCAGTTTTAGATGGATACGAATATACTTTTGAAGGAGAAACGAAAAAATTTCTTGTTGAAAACGATGAACATTATGATGATTGTACTCTGTACGATCAAACTGATTATTTTTTCCGCTTTTATATTGTTGAAACGTACCGTAAAACAGTTAAGGAGCAATTAACATACTTATTTAAAACACATTACGATGAATGGTACCAATTTTTTGCTATAGACACTAGTAATAAATGTTGGGTATTTAAAGAAGTTTATCAAGATGAGTTAGACTCCTTACCAATTTCGTCATATGAACTTATAGAAACTGAGAAAAGAGATATTCCAAAAGAAGAAGTTATTCCTGAAATAGATTTGAAGAAAATACTTGATCCAAATACTGAATATGACTTCTATTACTCTGATAAAATGTTTGCATTAGGTTTCTTATCTAGTGGGGGACGAATTAATGTAGTAAACATTGGGGGAGAATTGAAAAGGTATAGTGAAATGGTTTTTAAGGGAGAAAAGCCAATGTCAAACTGGGATGATTTGATATTTGTGGGTACAGCTCCCCAAAAAGAAATAAAAGAGGAAGCCTTAACAGAGAAAGAAATGATGCAATTTGCCGTATATATGAGAGAGAAAAGGGAAAAATCATTATTACATTAGGAAATTGTATTATACTAGGCAACGTCGATTTAATACATACTCTTATACATAAAGATTTATATCTGTGCAGTATCCAACAAAACAGGAAAAAGGCTCTCTTATAATTGGGCTAAATAGACTAAACTAATAGGAGGGCCTTTTTCTGATACCCCTGTATAACTATACTTACTATATAGGTACGATTTAACTAATTACGGCATACGATCTTTTAAATCCGCTAAAGGTATTACCTTATCAACAAGCCATAAATTCTTATTTCCATCATAGATAAGGTTTATTTGCATTAATGACATATTATCAGATGAAACACCATTAACTGTAATTTTACTTTTTACCTTTGCTAGAACATTGGCTTTAGTTGTATCTAAAAAGGCATAATATAATTCGCCTCCAGTGTATTCTGACTTAAATGAAACTTTTTTCTTTTCTTTTTCATCTACAGTCTCAGGTGCAGATTGCGTCGGTCCACCTGGTGGAGTTAGTTCTTTCTTAGCATTTGGTGTTATATATGCTTCAATATTAGCAAGGTAGGATTCACCTTTACCAGTATCATAAGTACGGAATGCTTTAAGGAACCGTTCGGCAGCTTCCTTCACTTGTTGTTGATTATTACTCTTTAAAGCTTGTAATTCTTTTTTTGTATCATTGTATTGCGACTCCACTTTTTCCACTTTTTTTGTTAATTTTAACTTATCATTTTTAAGTTTTTCATTATCAGATTGATATTTTAATAAAAATCCTACGCTACCTATTAACAAGATTGCTATTATAATAGTGATTTTCTTCATAATTTGCCTCCTTTTTTGCAGTCTCAAAGGTTGCTATTTGTTAATTTCATTCATTACTATCTAACCACGCGACCATAACCCGCAAAATGCTGTTGAAAATATGGTTTACTTAAATCAGCATATCCAATTGGATCTCCAGCATGATACATTTTATTATCTCCTACATAAATGCCGACATGTGTAATGTAGTTACTTGTAGCATATGTGCTATGGAAAAATACTAAATCTCCAGGCTTTGGGTCATTTACACGTTGAGTTTTATCCCATTGGGTTTGTGCTGTACCAAATAAATTAATTCCTACACGCGAGTACGTATATTCCACAATACCACTACAATCAAATGATGTATTCGGAGTACGTCCACCAAATACATATGGCCATCCTTGATACTTTAATGCTTCTGCCATGATTGCCTGGAAGACATCATCGCCTAAAACGCTACCACCTGCAATTCCACCAGCACCACCCGAATTCTGACCAGGTTGATAATATTGCATTACATGTGGAACATAGTCTGGGTCACCGTAGCACCAATTATTAGCTACCGCTTCGGCACTTCGCCAAGACCCACATTTATATCCATTTTTAGCCGATTGTTCAGCTGAGAATGCTTGAGCATTTTCATGGGTATATCCACCTTTCGCAAGTGCATATTTAGCATAACCTGTTCCATAGTTATAACATTGTAAAGTAACATTTGTATCCCCATTCGATTTTTGATAACAATCAGCAAAGTGCATCAGACCATATTTAATACTTTCCTCTGGATCAGTAAAATACCCTGGGGGATACCCCTGTGATTCTGAACTTTGCATGACATCTAATTGAGTCCCCGAGCTCTCCTGTTGAATTAGAGCAAGTATCAGGAAAGTCATTGCTTCAATACCATGCTGCGCCGCATATTTTCTAACTAATGGCTCCCATCTCATCACTTCAGGACTTACACTTGCTGTACCTGGTGCAAAAGGACCGCCAATTCCTCCTGGACTACTTTCATCCTCCCCTGCAGAAGTTAAAAGAAAAACAATTGCGATTATACCTAAAACAGCGGCCGAAAAGATACCGACCGCTATTAATATTGGCTTTGCAAATGCAACTGTAGCTGCCTTTTGAGCTACTTTAACTGCCACTTTCTTCCCTACCTGTGCGACCGCTTTACCTGCTACTTTCGTACCTTTACCAGCTGCTTTCTCTAAAGAATTGCCTGCCTTTTTCAAGGCAGGCTTAGCTTTCTTTAGTTCAGCCTCAGGATGATGCTCATGGTCAAAGTCGCGATTTGGTTCCGCACCCAATGTATAAACCCTCCTTCACGAGCTGAATTATTTTGGTTTGATTGTTTCTTTTGATTTAATATTTTTTAAAGTTGCTTGTTGTGATTGTGCTTTGGCTGAAACTTTCTTAATATCTGCTCCTTCTTTTACATGTTGTTGTGTTTTTACTGTTGAAGTATTATTACTTTGATGTTGATTAACTGGTTTTACTTCTACTTGTTTTGTTGGTGAGCTTACATGTGAAGCAGTAATCGGATTGCTCTCAATTGGTTTTGATTGAACTGGTGTTGATT
>NZ_JBALQK010000219.1:13081-20311 GCF_036965845.1 Bacillus sp. JJ1127
TTGAACTGGTGTTGATTCTACCTGTGGTGTTGTAATTGGTTTGCTTTCAATTGGCTTCGATTGTGTTTTTGGTAATTCTGTATTTGGTGTTGAATTTTGCATAGCATCCACTGATTTTGTCTGACCCGTTGGTGTTGTAATTGATGCTACTGGTTTAGTTTCCGTCTTTAGATCTTTTTCTTTTTTATCCAAGTCCTCACTTGATTGCGCAACTGGTTTAACATCTGCCTTTACATCTTCTTCCTTATCTTTTAGTTCTGCTTGTTGTATTTCTGGATTATTATCTTGATGCTTTCCTCTTACTGCTAATTCTGGCTCTTCTTTAGCAGCGGCTACTTCATCCTTAACTTTTTCTTGCTCTTTATTACCTTTCTTATCGCGAACACCTAAATTTTCATCTTTTCTTAATTGATTAATATTCTGTTCTTTTTCTGCTTGCATTTGCTCTTTTTCCTTACGTTTACCTTCTGCTGCTTTTTCTTTTCTGTCTGCATAGTTTTCTTTCAGCTGTTTAAATTTACCATATCCTGACTTACCTATTTTCCCAGCCACAGCAGCACCGGCAGCTGTACCAGCAGTGGCTACTGCCACACTTCTTCCAACAGTCTTAGATCCACGTCTAACATCTCGATATTTTTGCCTAATATTACTCATTGCATCTGATGCACGTGCTGCTCCTGCACTGGCTGGTACTGTAGTAATTGCATCAAAGATTGTTTTGCGGTATAACCAAACTCCTAAAAACGAAAGAATTTGTAATGCGGCTACTACTAGATATCCATATTTATCGGTTGCGCTATATAGGATTGATGAAACCCAAAACATTAAAGTTAATAGGAAACCAATCGCAACTTTCATAAGTAATGTTCTAAACAGTTCAGCCAAGAATTTCTTCGCTGTCCCAGTCCACGCTGGTACTAAAGCCATCAATAACATTACTGGTGACATTAAAGCCACAATAATGAACATCAATTGATAGAATAGCATCGCCATACTACATAAGCATAAGACAACCCATAATGGTGCATTGATTAAGAAAAGTAGTAATACTAGAGCCCCGCGCTCAAAAGTAGCATCTATGGTTAATATCGTATTTTTCTTTTGCTCTACTTCCTCTTTTAATAGATCCTGTCTTTCCTCTGCTTTAGTAGTAGTTAGCATTTTTTTTATTCTTTCAGCACCGATTTTTTTCATATCCGTCGTTCCAAATTGTAATAAGGTATAAGGTTGTTTAATTAATAAAGTATGGGTTAAATCGGTAATGGAATCAACTCCGCTTGAGTAGCCTTCTTTAGTTCCAGCAATGCCCTGAGTAGCATCTAATACTGTCTTATTTGTTTGTTCAGAAAAATTGTTTAGTCCTTTAATGATAAAACTTGAGTTTGCAAAAAAACCTAATGTGAAAACTAGAATTCCTAGTGCTTTTAATAATCCACCTAACATTTCTGATTGACGTCTTTGTACAAATCCTACCCATATTACCCAACAAGCTAATAAAGCTAACATAAGGCCTATTAGCTCACTATAAATACCACCTGAACCCCAAGAACCATTAAATCCTGCTGCTTTAGAAATAACATCGCCTAATTTATCTCCTACATCAGCCACAATATTGAGACTCATAGATTGGCCGACCATACTTGTGACGAAAGTACTAATTCCAAGATTAATGGTCCATCCAATACTTATAAGACTAAATAATACAGCGACCATTTGTTCTTTTACTTTATCTCCCCATTTCCAAAACTTAAGGGATTCACCAAATCCACCTTCTGGTGTGTAAATATCAATCCCATAACTACTTGGAGGGTATTCCTCATATTTTAGTTTTTCCTTGCTCTTAGGGATAATATCGTCTAAAAGAGAAGGTCTGGGTTCTTCTTCTGCATAAACTGGGGCAGCTTTAAAAAGTAAGTTAAATGCTAAGAAAAATGTAAAAACCAATAACAACAGGGTAATAAACTTTTTCATTTCATGTTACTCCCCCTTTTAATGGGAAACCTCTTAATCTTTTGAACTAAACTCACTTGTCGGTTTAGTATTCGCTACTTCATCAATTTCGTTTCTGTTAGGAGCAGCATAACTACGTACTTTAAAACCATCATCAGTACGAACTACTCTCACCCATTTGACTGCCTTATCTATGTTTTTAGGGGGGGTTTTCGAGATAAAGTTATACATGATGGTATCTTTGTCTACAACATACTCTTTAACGGTATAATCTTTGTAAGATAAATTATTTTGTGGCCCTTGATTCGGATCTAGTATTTTATTCTTATCTCCATCAACAATAAGTTTTCGTATTGTCTTATTATCATGTTGTAAGTCGGCCTTTACAAAATCCAGCATCATTTCTCTTGGAGTGTGACCCTGCTTATCTTTTTCTTCCCCTACATTTTTTTCACTATTTCCACATGCTGCGCTCAAAATAAGAGCGCCAGCACATAGACCAGTAAGCATTAATTTTTTAAGTTTAGTTTTTACCATGTTAACTCACTCCTACATTTATTTTTTCTCCCCCTTCTTCGACAAAGGTTGCATTAACTTCCTGCTTTTCATCCTCTTTAGACTTTCTATAGTTCTTTCTTGCATTTGGTCTTGTATCAAATGCATCGTAGAGATCCTTGAAAACTACATCCATTGTGACAACACCAGTTCTTCCTTGGATGTCCTGGAATAAACATTGACCCGTCTCTAGATTTGTAATAATCGCATGGTTCTCTTCATTGTCAGGTAAGGAGAAAAAGTCTAAGATTGAAGAAATTTCTTTACTGTCTGTATTACGGAATGAGAACTTCATACCAATATTATTTTTAAATGTTTCATCTCCAAGGTCACTCGCACTTTGGGTAGCAAAGTAAACTGCAGAGTTTAAGGCACGCCCTTCACGAACTAGCTTACGAGCCAATTCCCTTCCTTGAGACGTTCCCATAATCGCCCATGCCTCATCCAGTAAAACAATTTTGAATTTAGTAGGGTCCTTTTGAAAGAATTTTCTGGCAAAGGAAGATAAAGACATCAACATACTAACTGATAAGTTCTCTTGTAACGTGTAATCTTTAGGGTCTTTACCAATATCCGGCATGTCAAGATGCTGAATTTGTATGATATTTACCGAGGTATCAAGTTCAATATCTCTATTTGTTCCATCACCAAATATTAAGTGTGCAAATGATAAATTTTCAAATGCTTGAATATGAGCAGCTAATTGTTGGTCCACTTTATCCTCACTATCTTCAAGATATTGAGATACAGCTGTCAAACACGGTTCTTCCATCCCTGCAACAAATTCTACTGCTGAAGCTAAGCGTGGGAACTTTTCTGAGTTATCAGGCTTAATTCCTGTAAGGAAAGTAAGAATCGTCATCGCTAACTCTATTGCATCTTTCCGACTATGTTTGTGAATGATAAATGGGTCCAGTTTCCCTTCATCTCGTTTATCAGTCCCCAGTGTAATGACATTTACTTTTCCTTCTAAACCGTGTAAATCTTCTGTCCAGTTCCCCCGCTCACCTTTTGGGTCGACTATTAGTGTTTGAGCCCCTCCAAGTACAGCAAGATAAACAATTAAGTTAGTACCAAATGATTTACCAGATCCAGTACTTCCCGTTACCGCAACTGAAAGTGCACTTGTTTTTTGATTTGCTACAGTATTCGTTGCTGCAAGAGAAGGGGTCATATAGACTGCTTTGTTTAGAATTCCAGTTGTTCCAATATAGAAACCTATGTTATCTCCTAAATCTTGCGTCGCACCAAACATGCCTGCTGCAAGTACTCCTGGTTCCATAAAGTGTACATAATCGTTTACCAATCTTCTAGAACCAGGAATATGTTCATTAAATAATAAGAATTGATCACCATAAGGCCTTACTAATTCAATCATCATCTCCCTATAAATTGAAATGAGCGCATTCGTATTCCGACGCATGGTATCTAAATCATCAGCGCAGATGCAAAATGAAACAGATGTTTTCACTAATGGCATACGTGTTTTTTGTATAAGTGCTTGTAGCTCCGTAGCTTCTTGAACACCTTCATATACGTTTAATCCGACAGTCTGTGCGTTTTCCCTAGCATGCATTTCTTGGTCTTCTAAATCCTTTTTCTTTTTATTTAATTTGGATAAAGCTTTACGATGATTTATGTTTTCTGTGCGAACACTTAATTCAATTGGAAAATCTATATTTTGAATCATATACATCCACTCTTGGTCTGGAAACTCCATTGTATATGGAATTTTTGATGCCGATAAAAAACTCATATATGCTGGATATTCTAATCCATCAGTACCTATCTGAGACATTTCAATATGTCTTCCTTTAACATCAAACTCTGCTTCAGATAAACGTAATAAGCTTTCTTGATTTGGTATTATAGCAGAGTCGTCATCCATTACTGGAGGTGTCCATCCGGCAGTAACTGGCGCCTCTAATGTACGATAGAAATTTCTTAATACTATCCATTGTGTTTCATTAGTTTCTAAGCTCCTAACACCAAGATGCTTTCTTATTTTGTTTCTAAAAGCACTAGCTTCCCTTTTAAACATCTCTAAATCAGTTTTTAGTATTTTGGTGTCACCAAGTAGTCCAAACTGTTCTGCAGTATTTTTAAAAGTGTTAAACGCAGTGTAAAGCATTTGTTTGAATCCTTCTTGTACGTGTCTTACTTTTAATTTCACACCGATAAAGTAACGGTACTCTACTGCATTCTTTCCAAATTTTCGTTCCAGCTCATGTACGACATCGTCAGTATGATCAATTGCAAGGTCTTTTAAATCCCCGCTAACTGTCTCTTTAAATTCATCGGCTTTTTCTTGGAAATTCTGATAAACAGGAATCATCAAGAGATGCTTTTCTTCATCATAATTCCAAAATAAACCTAGTTGGCGCATAAACAAGGTATTCTTATCATCATCTCCTCGAAATTCATAAGGAATTCCGTATGCCTCATAATACGCCCAGCAAGAACCATCTTGGTTAAAAATCAAATTATCATGAAAATATTTGACTGGAAATTCAACCTGATTCATTTGTACCTCCTTAGAGAAGAATACGAGACTAAAATAATTCTTCTATATAGATAAATTATTTACTTTTTCTTAATTGAATCATCCTTGAATCTTATTAAGGTTTTATATTGATAGCTTCCAATATTACCAGTTGTATCTTTATAACGACTAATCTTTTTACTTTCAAACATAAAAACGAAAAATCGAAATAAAAATTTATGTGGGCTTTTTCCATCCAATTCTACATTTCCAAAGAAGTATGCAATCCCACCAGGTAGTATAAGATATTTTAAGAAAATGTTATTTCCTAAGGGTATAATTTGATCTAGAATAAAAATCAAAATTATGGATCCAACAAAGAAGCCCAGCTGTCTATAAGGAACTGGGAAAGGGAGTGTTAAGTCCCTAATCCCATATAAACTCTTAGGAATATCCCATATTGAGTTGTATGTCCTAACTTCTTTACGAGTCGGTTTTTGAGTCATTTATACCAACCCCTTTAATATTTTCTGAGATTTTTTAAATTATCACTTGAATACTAAGTCATATAATTTTGTACCAAGATCTTTGAAAACATCTGGAGAAAATACAAATACGGACAAAAGTGCACAAACAAATATCCAACCAAGTAATCCTGCCATTTGTCGTTTAACTGCTAGAACAATAACTCCAATAAGTGCTACAACTAAAAAGATTGGACCTAACTGTGCTACTAACCAGTTTTTAATATTTACTCCGAAATTAATATTACCTAGAACTGCTGCATCTGTGAAAGCAGGCAAATGCTGCGACACTACATCTAATCCCAAAAGCTCCATAATTATTTACCCTCCACTTTCTCTAATTTATTTTCAAATTGCTTCATAGAGCTAATTGAAAACTTGTTCTCTTTATTTACTAGAATTAAGTCATATGTGTATGTGTACTCCAAGTTGCTTTCATTATCTTTTAATCTGACATCTACTAGGACTTTATAGCTTTTATCTTTATTTTCATAAATACGAATGTTTTCTAATTTACTAAAGGTCATTATGCCCTTCAATCCGCTAGATATATTACTCTTTTCAAAGTAATATGCAATTTCTTCGGGTGTTCCTTCTGTATAAACTTTAAAAACAGAATGTAAAAATTGTTCTACTTTCTTAACTTCTGCATCGTCATTAATTTGTTGCCCTTCTGGTTTAAAAGTAGCTACCTTATATGCAGCTTTAGCTTTCTCACCATGGACAATTGTAGGATTATTAGGAACTACCATTTTTCCTTTCTCCATTAAAATTGGGACTGAAAAGTAACGTGTAACCTCTTTAGGTTCCTTTGGCGTATCAGGAACTTGAACTGTTCCAGGAGCAGGATTATTAACCGGTTCCAATTTCTGAGTAATTTTTAACGTAACCTCACCCTCATTTCCTTTCTGACGAACTTCTATTGCTTCCGATTTAATCAATGTACTATTTGCGTTTTTTAGAGTATCTTTATTTAATCCACCCTGTTCATCAGATCCTTCAACGAGATATTTTTCTAACCGTTTTTTTCGCGCTTCTGCTACATTCATTTCAACTTTCCAGTTAAAATAGTCAGTTGCAAAACTGTTAGCATATGCAATTAATTCTGCTTCTGACATTTTAATTTGTAGTGGTTCTTCTGTTTTTTCTTGAACAGCTGCAGCTTTAGGAGGACCTGCAAGTTGGATATAAGAAAGTGAACTTCCCAAAAACATGAATCCCATTACAGACCAAAATGAAACTTTACCAATTTTCTTGCCTGTAATCGTCGGTACTTTTCCCCTTGTTTTTCGTACTTTCTTTTCTTTAAGGGCTTCTGAGTTTTCTTGTTGCATATCTAATATTTCGGTTGTTTTACTTTTTGCTTTTTTAAAAAATGTGAATTTTTTCTTTTCGGAATTCTTTTGTTGTTTCTTTTTTACCATGATTTCACCTCTCTTTTTAGATGAGTAGAAAACTATAAATCTTATGGTAGATACCATAAATGAACTATCTACTTTAAGTATGATTTACTTTTTCCGGAAATCTAAGAGAATATAAAAAAAATTTATATTTTTATCAAAGTTATGGTGATTCAGTAAAACCAAGGACGCAGCAAGTGTTTACTACATAAAAAAACCAATTCCATTAAAATGAAATTGGTTTATACACAGGAACTATACTCTATAATAAGTATTACTCTAATATTAAAATCTAATATAATATATATCTTTAAAATAT
>NZ_JBALQK010000220.1:0-3987 GCF_036965845.1 Bacillus sp. JJ1127
GTTCAGTTTTCAAAGAACTTGTTTGCCGCTCATTTGCGACTCCCTTATGTTAACATTTCTATGTTTCAATGTCAACTAAGTTTTTTATTTCGTTTGCCGCGTTTTGCTTTATTGCAGCAGCGACTTTTAATATAATACACCCTTCTTTCCACAAAATCAATATATTTTTTCTTCATGCATGTTTCCATTTCATTGTTAGCCTAAAATCTTTTCCCAACTAATCTACCAAATAGCAATGACTGTCTCACCGATTCTACCGCCTATATAGTTTCATGAAGCTATCCTCTTTATTTATAAAAAAACTAAGGGAACAGAATACCTTCTCCCATTCCCTTAGTTTTTTATGCTGTTTCTTTTTTCGCCTTCGAAACTCTTCTTTTCATTGTAAAATTCCATTTTAACCTACTCATCACATAGTATGCGGTCGGGACTATGACTAATGTTAAAAGCGTAGATGTTAGTAAGCCAGAAATTACAACGATAGCAAGAGAACGAGAAATAAGCCCTCCCTCGGTCGACAACGCCAACGGTGTAAGTGCACCTATTGTAGCAAGAGCCGTCATTAAAATCGGACGAAGTCTTGTTACCCCCGCTTCTAATAAAGCTTCTTTTATAGCCATTCCTTGTTTTTCATTTTGCATAACACGATCCATCAACACAATAGCATTCGTTACAACAATTCCAATTAACATAAGAAACCCAACCAATGCCGGCATACCTAAAGGTTCTTTCGTAAGGTATAAGCCAAGCAAACCACCTGTAAAAAGAAATGGTAAAGAAAATAGAATTGCAAACGGAGCCATTGCATTTCCAAATGTCACTAGCATCACAACAAAGACAAGTACAACAGCAATCCCCATAGCAATAATCATATTTTGGAACCCTTCATTCATAGCTTGTGACTGTCCTTCAGAGCGATACTTAATACCTTTTGGCAAATCTGAATCTTTTAAACGCTTATCTACCTCAGCTTGCACACCAGATACATTATCTGTTGTAAATCTTGCACTTACTTGTACATACTCTTGCTGATTTAAGCGATACAAAGCAGTAGGTCCCGGTGCTTCAGAGAGGGTGGCTACATCCGACAATTTTACCTGTTGCCCAGTAGGACTCATAATAATTTGATTCGTAATGCTTTCAATAGATGTAAGATTATCATTTTTCAATCCTAGATTCACTGAAGTCGTTTTTCCGTCTAATTGGACTGTCGTAACACTTTCACCAGCAATACTCCCTCTTACAAAAGCAGCAATCATCATTGGATTCAAACCTTTTCCCACTGCTTTTTCTTCATCAATTGACAAATTAAGTTGCGGTTTTACAGCAGATAAATTTGTTTTCACATTCGACAAGCCCTTTATATCCTTTATCTTCTCTACAATCTTATTCCCGGCAGTCTCCAAATCCTTAGCATTTCCGCCTTCCACAATAAGAACAAATTGTCCTCCTCCTGTTATACCAATCGGTGTCAAAGCTGTTTCGATGCCCGTTCCTAGATTTTTCATCTTTTCTTTTACATCTTTTTCAAAAGTCGTTATTCCTTCTTTCGTCATATCATCCTTCAAATCAATAGACAAACGAATTCTTTCTCCTGAAACAATCGTTTGATAGCTTTTCACACTCACTTGTTTACTAAGAATACTTTCCATATCTTTAGCTACACCATTAGCTTTGTCAAGTGATGTTCCAACAGGTAAATCTGCCGTCAGATTATATGAAGCCGCCTTTTCTTCTGGTAAAAAGTTTTTCGGGATCAGCGGCACAAGCCCTAAAGATGAAACAAATACGACAAAAGCGAGAAAGAGTGTAATCATCTTTTTCTGAATCGCCCAGCTCAGCACACGCCGATATGCTCTCTGCAATATTGTTTCTTTCGGCTCCTTATGCTTCAAACGTAGCAAGAAAAACTTAGCAAGCAAAGGGACAACTGTTAACGAAACAAGTAAAGAAAAAGCAAGTGCAACAATAACTGTAATTCCGAACGGAGCAAAGAACTTGCCAACAATTCCCGGAACGAATGAAAGTGGGCCAAATACTGCCATAGTCGTAATTGTTGAAGATGTAACCGCACCGCCAACTTCTTTAGCAGCTGCTAACACCATGTTTGCATCACGCTTTGCGCTGCTTAATGTTCTGCGGTAGATGTTTTCAATGACTACGATAGAATCATCAATTACTCGACCAACAGCTACTGCAATACCAGCTAGCGTCATCATATTCAAACTATAATGTAAATACTTCATCGTAATCATCGCTGCTAAAACAGACAGCGGAATTGATAGCACAGCTACAATTGTAGCTCTTATATTACGTAAGAATACAAATGTCACAATGACAGCAAACAATGTACCTAGCAACACTTCCCTAAGCATACTATTAACTGATTTTTCTACCTGCTTTGAGCTGTCATACAACTTTGTCAGTTTATAACCCTCTGGTAATTGTAGATCAGATAGTTTTTGGTTAATTTGTTTGACCACTTCCACTGCATTAGCTCCTGGCTGCGCTTTAACAGATACAAGAACTGCAGGCGTGTCTTTTAATCTCGTATATACAGTTTCTATTTTACTTCCATATTCTACAGTTGCTACATCTGACAATTTAACCGTTTGTACTCCCCCAGCACTTGGTACTGCCATTTTCATATTATTCACATCAGTAAGCGATTTAAGTTTGTAATCAGCTTGAACATTTAATGTTTTTTCATTAATGCTCACCTGGCCTGCTGGAAAAGAAAAATTGTGTGCTAAAAGTGCTTGCTTTACTATGTCATAAGTAATCTTTTTTTCTTTCATTTTTTCAACATCAAGTCTAATAGACAATTGCTTTTCGGTTTCACCTGACACATCCACCTTGCCGATATTTTCAACAGTAGACAAAGTCGGTTTAATCCGATCGTTCACGTATTGTGAAATATCCGCCTGCTTAGCATTGTCTGAAGAAAGCGCGAAAGTAAATATTGGCATCTGCGAAGGTCCATCTTTCATAACGACAGGTTTCCCTGCATCCTCTGGTAATTTTAGAGATGCAACAGCACTCGTCACATCTTTTTCAGCCTCATCCATCTTCCTGTCCATATCAAATCCTAAAATAGCAACTACCATGTTGCTATGAGCTTCAATATATAAATTATCAAGCTTTTGAATACTAGAAAATGCAGTTTCTAGCGGCTTTCCTATATCATTTAACCCTTGCTCTGGCGTGGCACCCATATAAGGGACTTGCACAACCATATACGGAATATCAACGTTTGGCATTTCTTCCATCTCTATTGTTTTAATAGAATATAATCCCCCGACAACAATAAAAATCATCGCGAGAAAGACAACACCTACATTTTTTAAAGAAAAGCGAATCCACGACCCCACCGTCATTCCTCCCATCCCTTTGTACTAAGGAAAATAATCTTACTTACATAATCTCTATAAATCGTAATCCTCCCCTACTTATATTTTCTTCACCCTTTCGCAATTGTAAATTTTATCCTTTTATTCCACATCAACCGCATGATGGATTCTAAACTCAGCCCAAAGACCTATATCGAATCACACGGCGCTAAGTATACAGAAAATTTCTTCTATACAGCAGTGTAAAAAGTCATGTTCTAAACATGACAAAAAGGATTGTGTATTTTACACTTTCCGTAAGCAGGAGGCACACATACCTCTTTGAGATTGCCGACCCACACAAATGATCTATCAATATTTGATTTCATGCTGTTTTTTTGGAAAAAGAATATATTTAAAAAGAATGTATTTAATTTCTTTCATAGAAAATTTAATATGCTTTGGAATACGAGGTCTCTTAGTAAAAATGAAAGGATATTTCTGATATGTTTTATAGAAATGAAGAATGTTCTCCTATTTTGATAGGTTTTTTCATGACCACTTGGTTCGTCTATTTCGATGAAATAAAGCTGGGTTCCTTTATTAAGAAATTCAGTGTTATTTTATAATGATAAAAATACACAAAAAAGACGAGTCA
>NZ_JBALQK010000221.1:0-3531 GCF_036965845.1 Bacillus sp. JJ1127
AATTGATGTATATATAGTAGTAATCGACATATTTATAAATGAATATATTGATTATCACCAGTAAGAAAAGTATAATAATGGTAGAGATGTAATGAAAGGGGAATTGAGATTCTACATGTGGCAAATCTTGTAATGATTACGAAATAAAATGAATAGAGTGCTTTTCCTATACATATACGGGTGGAGTATGTCTATTTATTGAAACAATAATCATACAAGGGATGCATGGTGTGGAGTTATCATTCCATTTACTAGGCGGATACCTGTGTGTATCGGCTTTTATTTGTTATGAGAGTAATACATCTCTACTTACACATATCATCGTGTCCCCATTTATTAGGGGGAATATGAAATGACGCATTTACAAAATAAAATTGCTCTTGTAACAGGAGTAAGTAGTCCAAGAGGTATCGGCGCTGCTATATGCCGCAAATTTGCTTCTCAAGGTATAGATATTTTCTTTACACATTGGCAGTCTGAGGCTAGTTGGCCAGAGAAATTTCAAAAAGAGATGTTGGAATTTGGAGTGCGCTGTGACAGTTTAGAAATTGACCTGTCACATGCAAATGCTGCACTTGAAATAATGGATACTGTTTCAAAGCAGTTTGGTCCTCTTTCGGTTTTAGTGAATAACGCAGCATATTCAACAGGAGATGGATATGCAAAGTTGGATGCTCAAATACTTGATAACCATTATGCAGTGAATATGAGAGCAACTTTTCTTCTTTGCGCGGAATTTGCTCGTCGTTTTGAGAAATTGAATATAGATGAAGGAAGCATTATTAATATGACATCCGGACAAGAATTAGGGCCAATGATCGGGGAACTAGCATACGTTGCAACGAAAGGAGCAATTGCCGCTTTTACTAAGTCTTTATCGGCAGAACTTGCTCCTTTAGGAATTACGGTTAACGCTGTAAACCCAGGACCAACAGATTCAACATGGATGACGGATGAAATTAGAAAACACCTTTTGCCTAAATTTTTAATGGGGCGTATTGGCATGCCGGAAGATGCAGCACGTATCGTTGCATTTCTTGCTAGTGATGATGCAAAGTGGATCACTGGTCAAGTGATTAACTCAGAAGGTGGATTTTTGCGAAGTTAAATGAAGTGAAGGGTTTACAGTCGCGGTAAAATAAATGCTGCAATATTGGTGATTGTTGCTGAGTCAAATCATCTCGTTTACGAATACAGTATTACCATGCTACAATAGCACTATTAATGACGGAAAGGATGATGGGTGGACGATGATTAACTAATCTTATTTTTAAATGTTGAAATTGGATATTTCAATTTATAAAAAATAGGATTAGTCTGCCCATTTCCATAAGAAAGTAAAGCTATTTCATACAATAGCTTATTTGGGTATAAATACTATAACGACTAATCCTGCCAAATATAATTGGGAGGATTTTTTTGTTCTCCTTTTATAGAAAGGGATAGATAGTATGAAGGAACTTTTAAAATTAAAAGATGTTTCTGTAGAAATAATGGAAAATACCTTGTTAGAACAAATGAATGCTACAGCGAAACAGGGAGATATCATCGGAGTAATTGGAAAAAATGGTGCTGGAAAATCCACCCTGTTACAGCTGATAAATGAAAAAATAGAACCAACAAAAGGGCAACTAGAATGGCAACAGACGAACGTAACGATGGCATATGTTGAACAAGAAAAAGAGGCATTTGCATCTAAGGAAGTAACAACAGTAGAAGCGGAACTTCTTGCGAAATGGGGCGTACCAACAAATGATTTTCATACGTTAAGCGGTGGAGAAAAACTTAAAATCCGACTTGCGAAAGGATTTGCAAAAGGTACAAATCTTTTAATGTTAGATGAACCAACGAATCATTTAGATGAGCAGAGCACAGAATTGCTCATTGAACAGATAAAAAGCTATAGTGGAACAATCATCGTTGTATCACATGATCGATATTTCTTAGATGCTGTTGCAACGAAAATTTGGTCGATAGAAGATAGAAAACTAATTGAGCATAAAGGGAATTACACGAGTTATATGAAATTTCGGGAACAAAAGAGGCTCACTCAGCAGCGCGAATATGAAAAGCAACAAAAAAACATTGAACGTATAGAATCGCAAATGAAAGAATTAACATCATGGTCGCAAAAAGCACATGCACAATCGACAAAAAAAGAGGGATTTAAAGAATACTATCGTGTTAAGGCAAAGCGAACGGATGCACAAGTTAAGTCAAAACAAAAGCGTCTGGAAAAAGAGCTTGAAAAAACGAAAGTAGAACGTGTTAAGCCAGACCCAATTGTAGAGTTTTCCATTCAAGCAAATAACAAGGTAGGAAAACGTTTTTTAGAAGTGAAACAATTAAAAAAATGTTTTAAGGGACGAGTATTATTTGAGAAAGTTAATTTCACAATTCAACATGGTGAGAAAATTGCAATAGTTGGCCCTAATGGCTGCGGGAAAACAACATTATTGAAGATGATTATGGGACATGAAACGGTTGAAGGGGAAGTATGGATTTCACCATCTGCAAATATTGGCTATTTAACACAAGAGGTATTTGATTTACCACTTGAAAAAACACCAGAACAATTATTTTATAAAGAAACTTTTGAAGAAAGAGGAAAAGTACAAAATTTAATGAAGCATTTAGGATTTACATCTTCTCAATGGAAAGAGCCAATCAAACACATGAGTATGGGTGAACGTGTAAAGTGTAAGCTCATGGCGTATATTTTAGATGAAAAAGATGTGCTTATTTTGGATGAACCGACAAATCATCTTGACTTACCTTCACGCGAACAGCTTGAAAATACATTAGCACAATATAATGGTACATTGCTTATCGTTTCGCATGATCGGTACTTCCTTGAAAAAACGACTAACAGTAGACTAGTGTTTTCAAACAATCGCATACAAAAGCAATTGAAAGAAACATCTCAAAAAAGAGATAACCTTGCTGAATTACGTTTAAAGCTTGAAACAGAAAGACAAGAAGTTTTAGGAAAACTCAGCTTTTTGACTCTTAAAGATGAAGCGTACATGGAACTTGATAAAAGATTCAAAGAACTTACGAAGCAAATAAAGGAGCTTTAAACCAGAGGACTTTGTCATTTAGTAAGAAAACGAAAGGCTTTGAATTATGCCCAGCTGATGCTTGTCAAATTGGTGATTTGTTCTGTCCTGTAGGAGAGAAAGCCCCGGAAAAACCGAAGTTTCAAATTATTGAGGGCTTTGATGACCCAATTATTCAAAAATATGAGGCTGTTTTGGCTGCAAATGATATTGCAATCGCTGGCATTGAGTTTATTCGAAATGCCGATGGTGAAATTTTCACTTATGACATTAATACAAACACAAACTACAATGCTGACGCCGAAGCAGTCGTTGGGAAATACGGTATGCTAGAGATTGCGAAGTTTCTTGGTAGTGAATTAGAGAAAATATAATAGATAGGAAGAAAGCTGCTGATGAAGCAGCTTTTTTTGGTAAGTTCGATTCGAGTGTAAATTGGTGATTTCATATTTTAAACTATATAAATCCATTT
>NZ_JBALQK010000221.1:3640-6061 GCF_036965845.1 Bacillus sp. JJ1127
CAGATGCTCTCTCCTACCTGAAAAGAGGGGTTTTATGTCAGTTTTTTAATTGATGTATATATATCGTAGGAATCCCCCACTTCAAGCGGCATTGGCCGATAAGTGGGGGAGTTCAAAAACTCTATATTTACCAAACAGGTCTTAACCTCGATGTTGATTTCACTTCATTTGCTTCATAAACTAATTTTGTTAAATCTTCTTTGAGCATTTGCACTCGTTCAGCACCTATATTTTCGATCCAGCGCCCCTCAATTTCAGTTAGTATCTCGTCTTTTGCTTTCACTACTAACCAACCTCGTTCGGTCAAAACAATAATTTTCCCTCTCTTATCAGTGGGATGAGTTTGGCGCATTACATAACCGCGTTTCTCAAGATAATCCACCATTTTACTTACAGCTTGCTTTGTAATTCCTAAGTACTCAGCTAGTTCTATACCTGTTGCACCATTAGGAGTGATGCATTTAAACATAAAACCATGTGCAGGTCTAATATCTTCAAATCCCAATTCATTCAATCTGTCATGTAGTTCATTAATCGATGCACTAAAAGATAATGACAAAAGTGATGTAAGATCTAATTCATTCAATGCTTGATGATTCATACATAAAACCTCCTTAAATAAAGTCAATTATGTTGACTTTATTTGGACTCCATTGTACTACGTGTAATGTAGTCAATCAAGTTGACTTTATTCAAATTGTATTGTACTATGCATATTATAGTCAATCAAGTTGACTATAATTCGATTATGAAAGAAATAGGATTCACCGAAATAAAAATTAATACATTATGGAGGGTTCTCATGGCTAATATCGTTAAAATTAGAGGGAGTGTATTTGCACCGTATGCTTGGTTGGAACCTATTAAAGATCCTGCAACAGGAAGGGTATTCGAATATGCTGGTGATGTGCGTGAATTTACACCATACGCTGTAAACACAATGCGATCAAGATTAGAGCAAGAAGTAATTATTGATTTTTATAAAAAAGAAATTTTCACATTTGCAGATGCTTGTATCGTAACTGTGAAAATTACAAATCCAGATGGTTCTATTGAGCATAAAAAAGGAAAAACAGGTACAGAAAACATTGTATGTACGAATGTTTTGTGGGGCGCAGATGAAGTTTCTTTTGAAATGAGTGCAAGTGCCAGCAATCCTTTAAATACAGCAGCACCTGCGGCTGACTATTTATTAACTATACGTGTTAACGAAAGTGGCATTGTGCATATTGAAGGTTCTCATGATGGGTTCCCCTGCTATGAATTTTATAAACAAACAGATTTTGGTCCATTTGAATTAATCTATACACATGATTTCAGAAAAACTGGTGACACTCCAGAAGCGTTAGCTGGAGAAATGGAATATAGTTTTAAAACGACAATCTAGATATAAATATGAATCAGAAGAGCATCACTATTTAAACAAGAGCAGCAAATTTGAAAGGAAAAGCAATTGATTATGCGAAAGAAATTGCGACCTGTTTTGCTCAAGGGTTCAATGTTATGCATTACCCAAAATAAAATTAGAATTACAGAGGTGTGTCTCATGACTAATATCGTTAAAATTAGAGCAAGCGTATTTATTCCAATGTCTTGGACTGAACCTAAGAAGGATCTTCAAACGGGAAACGTAATCCAATTTGAAGGTGACTCACGTGAATTTACACCTTATGCCGTAAACGCTATGCGTTCAAGAGTTGAACAAGAAGTAGTTGTAGATTTTTACAAAAAAGAAATTTTCACATATGCGAATACTGGCATAACAACAGAAAGAGTCACAAATCCAGATGGTTCCGTTAAGAAAAGAACAGGAAAAGCTAGTACAGAAGGTATTTTGTGCACTGATATTGTATGGAGTTCTGATGACGTCAAGTTTCAAATGAGTGCAAGTGCTAGCAACCCATTAAATGTATATGCACCTCCCGTTGACTATCTATTAACTGTACATGTCAAAAAAGATGGTACTGTCGATATTCAAGGTGTACATGATGGATTCCCTTGCTATGAATTTTATAAGCAAGTAAATTTTGGTCCGTTTGAACAAATTCATACACATGATTTCAGAGAAACTGGTGATACTCCTGAAGCACTAGCTGGAGAAATGGAGTATAGTTTTAAAAAGATATTGTAAAGTCAATGTGTTGCTACATTGTCACCGAACCAAGTAATAATCAGTGGGGGATGAAGAACCCCCACTGATTAAAGTTTCACTTTATTAGACGTGTATCGAGCGGTGGATGTTGTAGAAGAGGAAAAATTGTTTCATTTCCATGAAAAGCCGAATCCTGATTGTATTATAGGAGCAAATATTAGAGAGTATGACAATGGAACAACTCTTTACATCATTAGTAAATAAAATAAATTCTTCGCAGTAAGTATGCCGGTACAATTCAAGCGTATATTTTTTCACTCTATTTGTAA
>NZ_JBALQK010000221.1:6136-9122 GCF_036965845.1 Bacillus sp. JJ1127
TTACAAATAGAGTGAAAAAGAAAAGTGAGGGAACGTATATATGACTGTAAAAATTAAAGTTTATTCTGATTTTATATGCCCATTTTGTTTTTTAGGAACAGGTCCTTTGGATGAGGTTGTAAAGGAAAAAGATGTAGAAGTCGAATGGATGCCATTTGAATTGCGTCCTAGTCCATCTCCGAAAATTGATCCATGGACACTGCCTCATGTAGTGGAAGCTTGGAATTCATTTATTCATCCTACTGCTAAAAAATTAGGATTAGAAATGAAGTTACCACATTTGCGTCCGTATACGCATCTTGCGTTTGAAGGTTGCCAATTTGCAAAGGAACATGGAAAAGGAAATGAGTTTCACCATAGAGTGTTTATTGCACATTTCCAAGAGGAACAAAATATTGAAGACATCGAAGTATTAACAAAATTGGCGGAGGAAGTGGGACTTTCTCAGGATGCATTTAAAGAAGCATTAGTATCACGAAAATACCGAGAAGTGCATCAAGAAGCTATAAAACATGCCCATGAGGAAGCACAAATTATGGCTGTTCCAACGTTCATTATTGGTGACGAGGTCATTCAAGGATTTACTAGCAAAGAAAGATTAGCAAAGGCGATTGATCAAGAACTAGAAAAGGGTAAAGAGAATGAGTTAGATGGACTGCAATGTAATGTAGATGGAGATTGTTAATGTTATAAATACTTGATGATTCATATATAAAACCTCCTTTAATAAAGTCAACTGAGTTGACTTTATCAGAGTTCTATTGTACTATATGTAATGTAGTCAATCGAGTTGACTATGTTTTTTGTTATAAAAGAAATAGGATGCTCTTTCGAATGAGTAAATATAGAACAATGTAAGAGTGAGTAACAGGAGGAAAAGAGAATGACAACAGTTTTATTTGTAAAAGCAAACAATCGTCCAGCAGGTCAGGCGGTTAGTGTGAAATTATATGAGGCATTTTTAGCAAGCTACAAAGAATCACATCCAAATGATACAGTGGTAGAACTTGATTTATACAATGAAGAATTGCCATATGTAGGAGTAGATATGATTAACGGTACATTTAAGGCTAGTAGAGGATTTGATTTAACAGCAGAAGAAGCAAAAGCAGTAGCTGTTGCTGATAAATATTTAGATCAATTCCTTGCAGCTGATAAAGTAGTCTTTGGTTTCCCATTATGGAATTTAACAATCCCAGCTGTACTACACACATATATTGATTACTTAAACCGTGCAGGCAAAACATTTAAATATACGCCAGAAGGTCCAGTAGGTCTTATTGGAGATAAGAAAATTGCATTATTAAACGCAAGTGGCGGCGTATACTCTAAAGGACCAAAAGCTGAAATGGAAATGGCTGTTAAATATGTAGCAAGTATGATGGGCTTCTTCGGTGCAAAAGATATAGAGACAGTAGTAATTGAAGGTCACAACCAATTCCCAGATAAAGCAGAAGAAATTATTGCCGAAGGTCTTGAAAAGGCTGTTAAAGTAGCAAGTACGTTCTAATTAACAAAACACTTGTCACACAATATGGCAGTACCAACACTTTTATAGCGGTGGTACTGCTTTTTTATTCGCTTATCTCGCTACTTTTGGGCGGTAAGAACATTCTTAACTTATTAAACGATAGAAAGCAGGATTACATTACAATGGAACGTTTATGGACAAAAAACTATATAATGCTGACAATTACAGCATTATTACTATTTAGTGGTTTTTATTTACTAATGCCAACATTACCTATGTTTATTAAACAATTAGGTGGAAGTGAATCCCAAGTTGGATTTATTATTGGAGTATTTACCATATCGGCAGTCATTTTACGTCCTATTGTTGGAGGATTAATGGATCGATATGGCCGCCGCGTATTTATAATAAGCGGACTACTATTTTTTGCAATTACAATGTATTTTTACGATTGGGTAACAGGAGTTATATTTTTAGTGGTATTACGTATCCTTCATGGAATCGGCTGGGCGATTGCTACAACTTCGATCGGAACGGCTGTGACTGATGTTATTCCACAATCTCGTCGCGGAGAAGGAATGGGATGGTATGGACTTGCAATGACTTTGGGCATGGCTTTAGGACCAATATTAGGTCTTTGGGTCGCAAAATCATTTTCATTTCATTATCTATTCCTTCTATGCACAGCGTTAGCACTTATTGCATTCATACTTGCATTTGGTACAAAAATTCCAGCAGTTCAAAGTGCATCAAAAAAACCAATATCATTTTTTGAAAAAACCGTTTTGCCAATCGCCATTGTTACATTTTTCTTATCCCTTACTTTTGGCGGCATTACAACATTTTTACCGCTGTTTGCAGCACAAATTCAAGCTAATGCTGGTACTTTTTTCTTAGTTTACGCTGTTACACTTACAGTAATTAGACCGCTTGCTGGAAAGATATCCGATAAACATGGAGAAGGGGTCATTATTGTTCCTGCACTTATTACACTGATAGTCGCACTATGCGTTCTAACAATGACAAAAGGGATTGTTGGACTAGTTATTACAGCTATTTTGTACGGAATTGGATTTGGATCAGCACAACCTGCGCTTCAAGTAGCAACGATACGATTAGCTCCACCAGAGAAAAGAGGAGTAGCAAACGCTACATTTTTTACAGCTTTTGATTTAGGGATTGGTTTAGGATCTATTATTCTAGGATTTGTTTCACAAATCATGGGATATCAAATGTTATTTATTGTTTGTGCTGTATCTGGGTTTATTAGTTTGGTACTTTTTATTTTGTTTGTAAAAAAGACATTAAAATAACTTTACTCATCTCCCGTACTTCGTTTTCATCATTGTTTCCATTATAACGAGGTGGTGGGTGTTGGTTTGAATTAAAGTTTGATCAAAGTATTGCTGCAAATATTGATTTTATAAATAGAAGAAACCCACACACTTTGAAAAAGTTTAATCAAAATGGGTGGGTTTTAATTTTGGATTCCTTAATTTTTTATAAAAAAGATTG
>NZ_JBALQK010000222.1:0-9186 GCF_036965845.1 Bacillus sp. JJ1127
CAATATATTAATCCAACTATTGTTGCTGATAAGAAGCTTACTAAAGTTGCACCAAAAAGTAGTTTCAAACCAAATCTTGCTACCACATTTCCTTGTTTTTCATTTAAGCTTTTAACAGCACCAGCAATAATTCCGATTGAAGAGAAATTTGCGAATGAAACAAGGAACACTGATATGATAGCAGTCGTTCTTCCTGTAAAATTGAAGTTACCTTTTGCCAAATCTGTCATAGCTACAAACTCATTTGATACAAGTTTCGTCGCCATAATATTACCGGCATTAACAGCTTCATGCCAAGGAACCCCCATAATAAATGCAAATGGTGCAAATACATAACCAAGAATCTCTTGGAATGAGATACCAATTGCTCCTTTAAAAATAGCATTAATGAAAGCAATTAAAGCAACGAATCCAATTAGCATAGCAGCTACTGTAATCGCAACTTTAAAACCATCTATTATATATTCTCCTAACACTTCAAAAAAGCTCTTTTTCTCTTCTTCTTGTACTTCTAACATATCTTCTTCTTCAGTAACCTCATAAGGGTTAATAATAGAAGCGATAATAAACCCTCCAAATAAGTTCAATACTAGAGCGGTTACAACATACTGAGGCTTTAGTAACACCATGTAGGATCCAACTATAGACATAGAAACTGTCGACATCGCAGACGCACATAGTGTATATAATCTTCTTTCTGATAGTAAACCTAGCTGCTTCTTAACAGAAATAAATACTTCTGATTGTCCTAAAATTGCTGAAGCCACAGCGTTATATGATTCAAGTTTGCCCATTCCATTTACTTTACTTAAAACTAAACCAATGTATTTCACAATAAACGGCAATACCTTAATGTGCTGTAAAATACCTATTAAGGCCGATATAAACACAATTGGCATTAATACCCCTAAAAAGAATGAAAATTCTTTTTGATTGACCAAACCGCCAAATACAAAGTTAATACCATCTCCAGCATACTTTAACAATTGTCCAAAACCATCTGCAATTCCAGCTATTAGTATGTTCCCTACACTTGTATTTAATAATACAAAGCCTAAAATGAACTGTAATATAATCATCGTTATAATAGGACGATATTTAACTTTTCTTCTATTATTACTAGCAAGCCATGCGATACCTAAAATAATTGCGAGGCCTATAATACCTATTAAGTACTTCATAAAACTCCCCCCTTTTCCCGTATCCGCTTACATATTTTTTGAATGTTAAAGCAATAGATACACCATGTCTTTGACAATTTGTGTATCCATTACTCCCAACTTTTTATGAATTAATAGTTATCTGAAGCGCCTTCTTTATCATTTAATACAATTGCAACACTAGCACTTGCTCCGATTCTAGAAGCTCCAGCTTTAATCATTTTTTCTGCATCTTCACGTGTACGAACGCCACCAGATGCTTTCACGCCAACATTTTCTCCAACTGTTTTGCGCATTAATGCAATATCTTCAGCAGTCGCTCCACCAGTTGAGAATCCAGTTGAAGTTTTTACAAAATCAGCACCAGCTTTTACAGATAATTCACAAGCACGCACTTTTTCTTCATCTGTTAGTAAACAAGTTTCAATAATAACTTTTACAAGCGCTTTTCCTTTTGCAGCTTGTACAACTTCATAAATATCCTTTTCAACAAGTTCATTTTCTCCATCTTTTAAAGCACCGACATTGATTACCATGTCTACTTCAGTTGCGCCTTTTGCGATTACATCTTTTGTTTCAAATACTTTTGTTTCAGTCGTATTTGCACCTAAAGGGAATCCAATAACTGTGCAAACGTCCACATCATGTCCTGCTAATTCTTCAGCAGCTAATTTTACCCATGTTGGATTAATACAAACAGAAGCGAAATTGTATTTCTTTGCTTCTTCTAAAACTTTCATAACATCTTCTTTTTTAGTATCCGGTTTCAAAACTGTATGATCAATTAACTTTGCAATATTCATTTTCTTCACTCCTCATATCTTTTAACAACTTCATTCTAACTCTTACTTGAACAAATGTAAACATACTTTTGAAATTTTGTTCATATCTTTTTTTCTTTATTTAAAAAGGCTCCCTCAAAATACTACTTTTGAGAGAGCCTTCTATTTCTAATCTTTTTGATAATGTAACAATTCTTTTGCGGTATGCTGATCTATAATTAATACATTTGCATATCCACCTCTTAACGCACCATCAATTGCCTTCACTTTTCTAGATCCTCCAGCAACGAGAACAGAACGTTTTTTTAATCGTAACTCTTCTAAATCAATTCCAATTGTACGTTGATTAATTTCTTCACTACAAATATTGCCGTCTCCATCAAAAAAGCGTGAACAAATGTCACCAACAGCTTGCTTTTTCAATAGATCCATTTCGTCCTTATCCAAATAACCTAATCGGAATAATAACGCTTCGTCTCGAACAGTTCCGACAGTAAAGATTGCAATGTTCGCTTGTTTTCCCATTGCAATAATATGGTGGATATGTCTATCCTGTTCCACTAATTCCTTTGTCACTGCATTATCAAATATAACTGGGAGCGGTAAATTTCGCGGTGTCGTTTGAAAAGCATCTGCAAATAAAGCAATTGTCTCATTCGCATATGTATTTACACTTGAATGACTGATGCCTCCTTTTAATTGGACAACCTCCACTCCTTTTACATGCTGTGGTACAATTTTTCTAGCGATTTCATACATTGTCGTTCCCCAGCTCACCCCGACGATATCACCATTTGTAACAGTTTTCTCCATATACTCAGCAGCATATTTACTAATATATTCCGTAATCGTCGCATACTCTGGTACCGGAGAAAACACGACATGTGCCTCTAACAAATTATATTTTTCTTTAAGCAGGTTTCCGACATTATCTAAATCAGCAAATGGATCTGCTATATGAATTTGAACAAATCCCTTTTCTTTTGCATATTTTAACAACCTCGAGATAGTTGGCCTCGAAATATTCAGCTTATTAGCAATTTCTTGTTGGCTATAATCCGATTGATAGTATAACCTCGCAACTTCAACACTTAATTGTTGTTTCTCTTTATCCATAGTAGCTCATTACATATCCTTTCCTATTATTTCCCTTTTATCACATACATTGTACTTACAAGCATTATACAGCCTTATTCTAAAAAATTCGACCATCTAAATGAATAGAGAACATTTCTATTCCTCACATATAAGAAATGGTAGCTTTATCCACGTAAAGCTACCTTAGAAATCTATTAATCTTTATTTTTTCAAATGGTAAGGTACAGTTGTAATAACTACATTTCTCTTATAAAGCAAGAATGCACGAATCAATAAGCTAGACTGGTTATGAAGAATATTATGCCAACCCTTCTTAGGAATAAATTGCGGTATTACTACAGTAACCCGATAATTTGATTCACTTGCTTTGTATTGAACTGTATCAATAAATTTAGTTAATGGCTGAATAATACTTCTATAATGAGAGTGCAGTGTCGCTAATCTAACATCAGGCTGCCATTTCTTCCATTTTTCTTCAAATTTCTTCTCATCTTCTCTTTCAAAAGAAACGTAAACAGCAATGATTTGATCTGGTGAAAGAGATTTAGCGTAATTTAACGAGTTCTCTACTACATGAGTCATACCAGCCACTGGTACAAGTATTACATTCCCTTCAATCGGCACAATTGGCTCACAAGTTGTAAGACTTAATTGGTCTCCTATCGCTTCATAATGCTTTCTAATTCGGTGAAACACAAAAATAATGATAGGTAGGAAAATCAAGACTGTCCAAACTTGTGAGAATTTAGTTAAAAAGAACATACTCATAACTATAAAACTAATAATAGCACCCGTTAAATTGATCGTTAATTTTAAAATCCATCCTTGAGGCTTTTCACGAATCCATTTAACTACCATTCCAGACTGGGACAACGTAAATGGGATAAACACGCCTACTGCATAAAGTGGAATAAGATGTTCTGTTTGCCCTTGGAAAGCAATAATTAAAATAATTGAAGCAATCCCAAGTATGATAATTCCATTAGAATACCCTAATCGGTCTCCCCTAACTGTAAACATTCTTGGTATGAACTTATCTTTTGCAAGATTAACTGCCAGTAAGGGGAAAGCAGAATAGCCAGTGTTAGCAGCAAGGATTAATATCACTGCTGTTGTTCCTTGAATAAAGAAATACATAAAATGCCGTCCAAATGTTTCTTCAGCAATTTGTGAGACAACTGTTACCTCTTGACTAGGAGCAATGCCATAATAATAAGCTAAATATACGATCCCCGAAAATAGCAACGCAAGTAAGGCCCCCATCGCAAGTAACGTTTTAGCAGCATTATTAGGAGCGGGATCTTTAAAGTTTGGAATTGCATTGGAAATAGCTTCAACTCCAGTCAAAGCAGAACTACCTGATGCAAATGCTCTTAAAAGTATAAATAAACTAATTCCTGCTACTGGTGTGCCAATTGGCGTATGTAAATGAGACGGAACTGCACCTGTTGCAATGTTATATATACCTACACCGATTAATATAAATAATGCTAAAACAAATAAATATACCGGATAAGCTAAAACAGAAGCTGATTCCGTTACACCTCGTAAGTTCAAGATTGTAATAAATAACACAAATATGATGGCAATAACCACATTATGAGCATGTAGACTAGGAAAAGCAGATGTAAGTGCATCCGTACCCGCAGATACACTTACGGCCACAGTTAAAATATAGTCTACTAACAAGGAGCCTCCAGCTATTAATCCCGGATTGACACCTAAATTTTCTTTTGATACCACATACGCTCCTCCGCCGTGAGGATATGCAAAGATGATTTGCCTATAAGATAGAATAAGAGCCGTTAACAGAACTAACACTCCAACTGCAATCGGAATGGAATACCAATATGCTAACGTGCCGACTGTAGTTAGAGCAATCAATATTTGCTCTGGACCATATGCAACTGATGATAAAGCATCAGAAGAAAGAATAGCTAATGCTTTCGTTTTGTTAAGTTTTTGCTCTCCTAATTCGGTTGATTTTAATGGCCGACCGATTAAGAATCTTTTTATGGAAGAAACCACTGACCTTCACTCTCCAATAATTTTATGCATTTATTTCTCTGTTAGTTAAATAAAACCCTTAATAAAAGACAGGTTTTCCGAAAATAAAAAAATGTCTACAAGTTCATAACAAATAAACTTGTAGACATCAATTTTTTTGTCGCACAAGCTCCACCTTCCTTCTCATATAACGCTTATGAGGTTAGCTGTCGGATTCGGGCCATTGAGTAGCCCTACCTTGCAAGGATTCACCCCTTGGATTATGTATCAATCCACAAAAACGGTTCCCCCATACCATCAGGTTTCAGCGATTTAGAAATTTGAAACTGTCGATTATCATACTCCCTTATTTAAAAAAAGTAAATAAAAATTTTTAAACAATAGCTTAATTTTTTTGAAATAGAAAAATTGTGATGATTATGTAGGATAGTACTTTATAAATGAACATAATGTATCCGATCAAGTTCGCCTAAGAAGAATGATATATTTAAAGGTATTTTTTTCTGACAAATTTTCAGGTCAACTAGTTGAAAGTACTCCTTAAAGTCTGTTCCTTCAAATTTCTTAAGATTTAGTCGATGCATTTCATCCCTCCAAACTTCCCTTTAAACGGATAGGAATTATTACTATATCTTTAAGTTAATTTGAAAAAGCCGATACTATTTTTATAATATCGACTTTCAATTTTAAACACCTTTATTCTTCGTAAATTTTTAAATTTTGATAAACAATCTTTAACAACGGTGCATCTATATGAAATTGTTTTGCTAATTCCAATAAATATCCTTGTAAATACTCTACTTCGATAGATGAACCTTTTTCCATATCCCGCTGCATAGAAGATTTCATATCATATGAAATCTTCTCAATCGTCTTCATATGTTCGTCAACAATATTATCCTGAATTGGGGCTCCAGATGCTGTCATAATCTGCGCTGCTTCTTCAAGTAAGTTCCGAATCAAGTCACGGCCCCCATCACTTTCACGAATCGGTCCTATTGGCGCTCGCATTAGCGTAGTCACACCTGACATAACAGTAATAAATAAATATTTATGCCACATATCTTGCACAATATGATTACTCAAAACAAAGCTTGCTTTTGTACCCTTTAATGTATCGGTAATCCCTTGTATTCGCTCTGTATGTAGATGTTTAATTTCCCCAAATACAAGTCGGTCAGTGGAGCTAGTTTGAACAACATTTCCCTCATCGTTTAATGTTGTTTCGATAAAACACAAACCTCCAATAACTTTATCCTCGCCAAATACCCTTTGTAATGCAGATAGATGGGCTATACCATTTAGTAGTGGTATAATAATTGTCTTCTCACCAACAAATGGCTTCAAATCGTTTATTGCTTCTTCTAAATGATAAGTTTTTGTTGAAAATAATATTAAATCGAATGGATCTACGGATTCAGTTTTAGTGATTAATTGTGGAATAAATGAAAAATCTCCCTTTATGCTACGAATAACAAGACCATTTTTCTCAAGCTGTTGTTTCCGTCGACTACGAACGAGAAAAGTAACATCTTCCCCTTTTTCTACTAAACGGCCCCCAAAATATCCTCCGACTCCTCCAGCTCCTAATACTAAAATACGCATATAGAACCCCCCTCTTTCAAAACATGAAAATTTTACTTTCTTATAGCATAACTATATTATACATATAAAGATACTGTTGTTTACGGTTTAACAAGATCTGATTATAACAAGAGTAAGTAGCCGTGCTTCTTTTTAGCAAATATCAATAATACGAAAACTTTACTTCCACCATAAAAATCAAATGTTCCAGAACAAACAACACAGAAACCTCCTTTTAACAATTACGTTTTAACATCTAAATGAATGATTATAAAAAGAATAGGCCACAAATTTTTATGGCCTACTCTTTTATTTAAACATTTCCTTTGTTTTGATTCACCAGAAGTAATCTATATTTTCTCATATCTTACAAATGAGTTATAATCCTCTTCTATCCCCCAAAAAACCCCTACATAAATATGATATACTAAATTCAAAATCTTTAGAGGAGCTGGCTATTATGGGGATGATTGGACAGTATGTATTAGTTACAGATGAGGAATTAAGTAAAATCAAAAACAATGAGTTAGATATTTATTTTAAAGAATCTGATTTAGATATCGATAAGTCCTGGCAACTACTTCATTTTATTTTATGTGGTGAGATTGGCGGAGGCGAACCACCACTTGGACATGTTGTACCTCTTAATGATTCCATCATAGATAACGATTCTCTCGGTACGTTTTACCTTACAGCTAGTGAAGTCGAAGAAGCTTATTTGGCAATAAAAGACTTAAGTGCATCTGATTTCAATAACATGTACAGCTTTCAAGATTTAATGGATGAACAACTTTATCCACTTGTTGAGGATGATGACCCGAATGAAATATTAGAATATACCTATAGTTACTTTTTAGAAATTCAAAAACTATATAAACAAGCTGTTTCAAACAAGCAATGTGCAATCTTTTTTATTATCTAAATAGAAATAAAAAAACGGATCCCCTCGTTTACGATAAGATCCGTTTTTTATTAAAGTGAACGATTATCCTAATTCCACTTGATTTTCTGCTTCAATTTTTTCTAATGCAATAGCTACTTGTTCTTCTGTTAATTCATGTTCTTTTACATAACGATTGCGCGGGTGTACACGGCATTCGTGTGAGCATGCACGTAAATATTTGTGTTCATTTTCTTCTGAGCATAAGATTTTTTTGTTACATTCTGGATTTGCACAATTTACATAGCGTTCGCAAGGTTCGTTTGTAAAGTGATCTTTACCAACAATAACATGTTCTTTTTGATTCACAGGAACCGCAATTCGCTCATCAAATACATAACATTGTCCATCCCATAGTTCACCTTGTACTTCAGAATCTTTTCCGTACGTTACAATTCCGCCATGAAGCTGACTTACATCTTCAAAACCTTCTCGAACTAACCAGCCTGAAAACTTCTCACAACGAATACCACCTGTACAATACGTTAAAATCTTTTTACCTTCAAACATTTCCTTATTTTCATCAATCCAGTCAGGTAATTCACGGAATGATTTAATATCAGGTTTAATCGCACCTCTAAAATGACCTAAATCAAATTCATAGTCATTTCTTGCATCGATTACAACCGTATTTTCTTGTTTCATTGCTTCATAAAACTCTTTTGGTTCTAAATACTTTCCTGTTGTTTCTTTCGGATTAATATCATCATGTAATCGAAGTGTAACAAGCTCTTTACGAGGACGCACGTGCATTTTTTTAAACGCATGCCCATCTGCTTCATCTACTTTAAAAACGATTCCAGCAAAACGCGGATCATTCTTCATTGTTTCCATATATTTCTCTGTTTGCTGGGCAGTACCTGAAGCAGTCCCGTTAATTCCCTCTTCTGCTACAAGAATTCTTCCTTTTAACTCAAGTGAATTACAAAATTCTAGATGCTGAGCAGCAAATTCTTCAGGATTCTCAATTGTAGTGTACATGTAGTACAGTAACACTCTGTACGGTTTCGTATTTGACATTTTATTTTTACCACCTATCTAATTCGATATTTTAACATCATGTATAAGTTAACGATCATATCGGAACATATAAGAATAAGAAAAGATATGCTAACTATTGTTCAAGTAAATTTCTCCTATTTATAATGTTTTCCTGTAAGTTAACACAAATGAAAATGAGATTACATCACAATCCACTACGGTTGTGATGTAATCCCAATATATTATATAACATACAAATAAGTTTCCAGCAATTAATATGCTTTTCCTCACACGTGTTGATTAACCAAAATTATACAGTATTTATTTGGTTTATTTGCCGATGGAATGCTAGTATTTCTGTCAAATAAATTCTCCAATCAAACGGCAGAGTATCACAAAGAAACAGGCGTGGCTTTTCCTATTTCATAATCGAAAAACATGCTCTTTTCTATATATACATCAATTAAAAAACCGACATAAAACCCCTCTTTTGAGGAGAGAGAGAACATCTGGCCATGCATAGAAACGGTCGGGTCCTTTTTCTGCCACATGCGAAGTAAAAACAGAAGGAGCAAACGAGTGTAGGTTACTATTTATTCTGCATCGCAAGGATCTAGATGTCGAAAAATGAAAA
>NZ_JBALQK010000223.1:0-6747 GCF_036965845.1 Bacillus sp. JJ1127
TTCATGTTCCGAATGGCATCATTGAATTGCTACAAAAAATTCTGGATACCCTGAGATCCAGTAACATAATTCTAAAAATATAAATATCCATAATTAAAAATAAATTCCTCCGAGATCAATAACGACTTTATACTTCCTAGGTAACCGCCAAACATCACTTAAATCAACGAATAAAACAGGTCTCATCATATAAAGACCGGCTCCATAATTATAATAAATGGAAGTATATGTAATTGACAATAAATAAAATCTGAATATTCCGTGACAAACTTTTCAGATGAAAAGCTATAACAGTAAGGGATTTTTTCTATAATCGCATCAATCTTTCATTTTAAGAAAAGTTGTGATGTATAAAATAAATCCAGAATTAAATAATATACATAGCAAATAAAAAAAGGAGTTATAACCATGATACTAAGACTATCTTTTCGTAAGCTTTTGACGCTAGTTAGTGTCCTGTTCTGCTTAGTGAGTATGGTATTTCCACTTCAAAAAGCATTCGCAGAAGTAATGGATCATACAAAGTACGAAATGGATTGGAGCTATAGTAAGGCAAAAAAGAGACCAATTCGAACAGAACTTATCAAAACAGCGGATGGAAAAATTGCCTTTTGCTTGAATGTAGATTTGAAATCACCAAGTGGTCAAGATTTACCTGAGATAGGTAAGGTGGATGTGGGTGTATACCGCGTATTGTTAAATGGATACCCGCAAAAGAGTCCACAAGAATTAGGGGTTTCTGATTGGAGAGAAGCGCATTATGCGACGCAGCTTGCTGTGTGGAATGCGCTGAAACAAATAGATGTTAATGAATTAGATTTTCGTAATAAAAATGTAGAGAGATTAACGAAAGATATTGTCGCAAAAGCGAATAGTAGTGAAGAAGTACAGGAAATTACGATGAGTGTTTCGCCGTCAGAAAAACAAGAGGCAGTACTAAAAGATGAGTTTTTCGAAACCGGCTTATATACAGTACAAACAAACGCGAAAAGCGGCACATACAAAGTACAAGCAACGGGTGCACCTCAAGGCGTGAAGTTTGTAAATGAAAAAGGTGAAGCAAAAACGGAATTTAATGTAGGTGAAAAGTTCCGTATTTTAATTCCGAAAGAGACGCCATCTGGTGAATTTAGCTTTAAAGTATCGGGGAACTTAACGAAATTACAAGGAATTTCGTATAAGGGAACACCGAAAGTTCAAGATGCGGTAGTTCTATTAGAGCGCAGTGAAGAGAAAACAAGCCCAGAATTAGCGGTAAGCTGGAAAAAGGCTGGTGTACCACAGAAACCGAATAAACCTTCTACACCATATAAAAGATAAAGAAGCACTGGCAAACGCCAGTGCTTCTTTATTACTCAGCTTCAGAAACAACTGTGAAGCGTTCGTTTATATGTTTTGGATTTTCAATTTCATCAAGTGCAGCTACAGCGAAGTCTTCGTAACTTACATAGCTATCACCTTTTGTGTTAACAAGAAGGTGATCTTTACCTGTTTTGTAAGAGCCAGTACGTTTTCCTAATGCGAATAGTGCAGAAGGGCTGATGAATGTCCAAGTAATATCATTTGTTTGTTGTAAGATTTCTAGATTTTCCCCTTGGTTTTGAGCAGTCGCAAGGTACTCCTTTGGGAAATCTGGCGTTTCGAATACGCGTGTTGTTTTTTCCTCATCTATAAATAAACTTCCGGCACCGCCAACAACAAGTAATTTTGTATGAGGTGCGCCTTTCATTGCTTCAATTAATACGTTTCCTACATCTACGTGAAGGTGATCTTTACCTGCTGGAGCACCAAATGCGTTTACAACTACATCAAATGCTTGAAGATCGTTAGCAGTAAGATCGAATACGTCTTTTTCTAAAACTTTTACATTGCCTTCTGAAATTTTTGCAGCGTTTCTTACGATCGCAGTTACTTCATGTCTGCGATCTAACGCTTCTTTTAAAATGCGACTTCCAGCTTTTCCGCTTGCTCCGATAATTCCGATTTTCATAAGCAATCCCTCCAAAATTTTTATGAAATAAGTGTTAAAAATGTATGTCTGAAAATGAATGGATATCTTTACATCAAGTTGTTTATCGTCTGGATGTAACCATTATAGTTACAGTTTTTGTTTTTTGTCAATTGCTTTGTTTAGAAAACAAATTCATGTTGTATCATTTTTAAAATAAAAAAGTCATTTGTTCTCGAATATTACATGCTCATGTCATAAAATCTAACGCATGGAAGTTATATCCTGTCGAAAATTGTTGATTTTTGAGTATTTTTTGAATATAATTCAACTTATGGAAAAGAAAAGGGAGGGTTTCAATATATGGTTAGCATCTTAGAGAAGTTCGTTGGGGTAACGAATAATATTCTTTGGTCTTATATTCTGATTGCAATGTTAATAGGCTTAGGTCTTTATTTTTCTTTTAAATTGAAGTTTGTACAAATTCGCCATTTAGGGGAAATGGTACGATTAATGGGTGATGGTTTAACTGGAAAGACGCGTAAGAAGGGTAGTGTATCTTCTTTCCAAGCTTTCTGTATGAGTTCTGCAGCCCGCATTGGGATTGGTAACTTAGCAGGTGTGGCATTAGCGATTTCTATGGGAGGCCCTGGAGCAGTATTTTGGATGTGGGTAATTGCTATTATTGGGGCATCTTCAAGTTTTGTAGAAAGTACACTTGCACAAATTTATAAAACAAAAGATGGCAGTGGATTCCGTGGTGGCCCTGCTTATTATATGGAAAAAGGTTTAAATAAACGCTGGATGGGAATTTGGTTTTCTATTCTTATCACAATTAGTTACGGTTTAATTTTCAACTCAGTACAGGCGAATACAGTTACATTAGCATTTAAAAATGCTTTCGGTTTAGAGCGTTACATTGTAGGGATTGTACTAGCTGGATTAATTGCGGTTATTATTTTTGGCGGTGTTAAGAGTATTGCACGCATGTCAGAAATGATTGTTCCACCAATGGCAATCATTTACATTGCAGTAGCTATCTTTGTTGTTATTAAAAACTTCTATTTACTTCCAGATGTCTTTACTGAAATCTTTAAAAGTGCGTTTGGTTTAGATGCAGCTGTAGGTGGCGGTATTGGAGCGGCAATGAAGTATGGTATCCAGCGCGGATTATTTGCGAATGAAGCAGGTATGGGTAGTGCACCAAACGCGGCTGCGACAGCGGATGTAACGCACCCAGCTAAACAAGGTTTTATTCAAACAATTGGAGTTTTAGTAGACACATTTTTAGTATGTACATCAACAGCATTTATCGTACTATGTTCTGGGGCATATAAGGCAACGAATTTAGAAGGAATTGAATTAACGCAAAAGGCGCTAAGCTCACAAATTGGACCATGGGCAAGTAGCTTCTTAGCGATTATTATTTTCTTATTTGCGTTCAGTTCACTTCTAGGAAACTACTACTATGGTGAAACGAATATTGAATTTATTAAGAAAAGTAAGGCATGGCTAACAGTCTATCGTATTGCCGTAGTCGGAATGGTTATGTTTGGCTCTGTTGCAACGCTTCAAGTTGTTTGGAATATGGCAGACTTATTTATGGGGTTAATGGTAATCACAAACTTAATTGCAATTACATTACTTGGTAAATTTGCATATGCTGCCTTGGCAGACTATGTAAAACAAAAGAAGCAAGGAAAAGATCCAGTATTCCGTGCAAGCTCTATTCCAGGGTTAAAGAATACAGAGTGCTGGGAAGATTCTGTGGTAATAAAAGAAAAAGAAGAACAAGCTGTATAATAAGGAGAGAGCATCAGAGCGAATCTGATGCTCTTTTTTATATACAGCAACCCCCCTCTTTTTAGGAGGGAGAGAGGATCTGGCCATGCATAGAAGCGGTCAGGGCCTGTTTCTGCCACATGCGAAGTAAAAACAGAAAGAGCAAACGAGTGTAGGTTACTTTTTATTCTGCATAGCAGGGATTTAGATGTCGAAAAATGAAAATGGATTTATATAGACCGTCTATGCAATGAGTACATGATTACAGTATTGTACCGGGGACATTTTATTTAAGCTTAATTTAATAATGGAAATAAAGGTTGGTACGTGTATGAGTTGAAAAAATTTTGGATTCATCATTATGAATGGCGGAAGTTGGAGAGTTACCAGGCTCATGTACTGAGAAAATGATACAAACCCTAAGGCTGATACAAGCTATTAATATTGCCCTTACTATATAAGTAGATAAATAGCCCATGAAGGTTTTCTTCATGGGCTATTTCTATTTTCTCTTTATTTGTGATACGTACCTATACGGTTTCTAATACCTTTTCAAGCATTGTTCCATTTTTAGCATAATTCGTATGCCAAGAAAAAGCTTTTTCTAACACATGAGGAGTTTGTCCACCTCTTGTTTGTGCTTCTTGGTAATAAGCTCGTAGCTGGTCACGATACATTGGATGTGCGCAATTCTCAATAATCAGTTCTACTCTTTCCCTTGGCGCCAGTCCTCTTAAGTCAGCATATCCCTGCTCAGTGACGATAACATCTACATCGTGTTCGGTATGGTCTACATGAGAGACGAAAGGAACGATACTTGAAATGTTACCACCTTTCGCAATGGATTTAGTAACAAAGATAGCTAGGCGTGCATTTCTTGCAAAATCACCAGAACCGCCAATACCGTTCATCATTTTTGTACCTAAAACGTGAGTAGAGTTGACATTTCCGTATATATCTAATTCTAAAGCAGTATTAATCGAAATTAATCCAAGGCGACGAATGATTTCAGGATGATTGGAAATCTCTTGCGGACGCATTATTAATTTGTCACGATATTTCTCAAAGTTGGAAAATACCTGTTGCATTTTCTCTTCGGAAAGCGTGATAGAGCAACAGGAAGCAAAATTTACTTTCCCAGCATCTATAAGATCAAAGACCGCATCCTGTAACACCTCGGAATAAACTTCTAAATCTTGAAACTCTGAATCTAACATTCCATGCAGCACTGCATTGGCCACTGAACCAATTCCCGATTGTAATGGCGCTAAACTTTCCGTTAATCGGCCTACTTTCACTTCTTTTCGAAGGAATTCGATTAAATGCTGTGCCATAATAACCGTTTCTTCATCTGGAGGAACAATCGTCGATGGCGAATCAAGCTGGTTCGTAAACACAATACCCTTCACTTTTTCAACATCAACCGGAATACCGATAGTTCCAATTCGATCATCCGTTTTAGCGAGCGGAATTGGAAGCCTTGATCCTTGTTTCCCAGGTTCATATAAATCATGCAGCCCCTCTAGTTGTGTAGCTTGAGCCATATTAATTTCAATAATAATAGACTTAGCATTTAGAGCAAACGCCATGGAATTTCCAATTGAAGTGGTTGGAATAACCATTCCGTCCTCAGTTATTGCAATCGCTTCCAAAATAGCGACATCTATATCCATAACGTCCGCACGAATCATCTCTGCTGTATGAGACAAGTGCTGATCCACGAATAAAAAGTCTCCATTATTAATTCCTTTTCGCATAGTCGCATCGGCTTGGAAAGGCAATCTTTTTCCTAAAATTCCTGCTTCAGCAAATAATTTATCCACATCCGAGCCTAAGGAAGCTCCAGTATATACATTTACTTTAAAAGATTCATCATTCTTAACGCGGTTCACCAGCGCAAACGGAACTGCTTTCACATCACCTGCACGTGTAAACCCACTTAATCCTAAAGTCATTCCATTTTGAATCCACGAAGCCGCTTCTTCAGGTGTAACGACCCGTTCCTTTAGACGATGGTCCCTGATTCTATCCAAATTATTCTCCATAATTAATCCCTCTCTTAATGAATATTCATAATTATTTTACACATTAACACCATCAAAATAGGGTTTTTGGTATACGATACCGAAAATTCGGATAAAATAGCGAATCCGGGCTCTAAAGCAGAAAAAATCTAGAATCCTAGAAGCTTCCGAAAATAACTAGCGTATGATTGACTAACTGGTATCCTCTCATTATTATTCATCGAAAGTAAAAAGGTAGAATGAGTATCAGGATAAATCGCTTTAATATGATTAACATTTACAATAAATGAACGGTGACATCTAATAAATGAATCCTTCGGAAGCAAGTATTCGAATTCCTGCAGAGAGTATTTATGTGTTCCTGATAACTCTTCTGAATTCACATACGTCTTTTTATCTTTGGCCTCTAAATAAATGACCTTTGAAAAAGGAAGCGGAATCCAGCCGTCCGTTGTTTTTAAGGTAACGACCGATTTTCCATCCGTTAAAGCGGGATAAATTGCCGTCACGCAACCCTCAAGCTTTCCATTATTTAAAAATGGTACGGCCATTCCATGATAAGGAATACCAAAAACATTCCTATCAATAAACTCAGAGGCCTTTTGCTCCGTCACTATTGCTTTATGAGCAATCGTTCCTTCCTTTATAGGGTCCCCGACACTAATTTTTAAATCAATTCGTTTACTTGGCCGATAGTAGATATATTCTTTTGTATTAGAAACGGCAATTGAAATTTCATCTGAAAATAATTCCCCAACGACATCTAGTAGTAAGCCTAATGTTATATCTTCCATTCTATTAACACCCCATTCACTATTATACTACTATTATTAACACCAAACTGTACTGATTCTGATGGGAAAAATAATAAAGGCCCTATATTAGGTGTTTTGGTAGATTGCTTTTTCGGTTCACCATACTTTACCTATGTAAATCCATTTTAATTTTTCGACATCTAATTCTCTGCTATACAAAATAAAAAGTAACCTACAC
>NZ_JBALQK010000223.1:6828-7558 GCF_036965845.1 Bacillus sp. JJ1127
GTTTTTTTAACTTATATATATCCTAACAGTCAACTGATTCATTATTTTCTAGAAACATCTGAATTTGACAACTATAAGATTCTGTATTAAAGAAATCGTTAAATAACTCCACTTCAATGAAACGGTTAATTTTCAAATGATTTTCTTTTACATATGTAACGATTTTTCTTCGGCATTCTTCCTCGTTCTCTTTACTATAGGCTAACGTTACATATTTTCCCTTTGGTAATATTTTCATACTGTGTTCATCTTCTATATTCAAATCCCCTTGAACACCACTAAAAACATACTTTGGTTCTACATTCCACCCTGCATTCACATCATATATAATCCCTCTTTCCATTGACATTTTCCCTCCCTTCTCATGAATGATTTTTTCTAAATTCGAATAGTAAAGTAACTCCTGTAAACTTCCTACTTCTTTACATGGTGCTATCATTATGTAACGCTGTTCAAAAAACTGAATAGAGATTTCATCATCATATAATATGTCTTTGGAATTCTCTATATTCATATGTAAGCTATCAATGGTTTTGATTACTTCTTGCATTTTCTTTATGTTTTCTTCCGCTTCATCTCTTTTTAATTGTAAAAATTGTAGTAATTTCTCCGTATCACAGTCCTTAAAAATCTCTTGCAGTTCTACTATACTCGTTCGTAACTCTCTACAGCTTTTTATAATATCTATGTGAATAAATTGATCTATAGAATAATATCTATAACCTGTTGC
>NZ_JBALQK010000223.1:7597-7842 GCF_036965845.1 Bacillus sp. JJ1127
TTCATCAATATATTTTGGAATAAGTATCCCCATTTTGTGATAATATCGTAACGCTTTTATGGTAATGTCCTTTATTTTCGCAACTTCCCCAATAGAAAATAAGTTTTTCACTCGAATCACTTCCTTTATGCTTTTTCTCATATGAGTGTTGACTCTCCTCTTAAGGGAGACCTTATGATCATAATAAGACATTTGCAATAAAATACAAAATTTACTTATACACAAGGGAGTTTCGAAACATGAAT
>NZ_JBALQK010000224.1:0-13206 GCF_036965845.1 Bacillus sp. JJ1127
TAGATAATCAACAGACGTGATTTTTAATAATTCTTAATCCTAAAGATAAGATTAAATTCCACGATCTTATCTTTTTTACTTTTATAAATATATATTTAAGTTTGAAATAACGGATCCTCGTTTCAAGGTCTAGCCCAATGATTGTTTTCTTTTTTATTAAATACTAATAGTTAACTTTGATTACACCCTATTTTCTTTTATGACCCTCTTGATTATACAAAATGTGCAAGCTCATAGCTCCCCACATTCATCTCACACCTAAAATAGTTATCTCAGAAAACTTTCACATTTCAAGGTAGTTGTCTGCTGTTAAAAAAATGAATTGTAGCATTAAATAACCAACCACCGGACAACATAATAATGTTATCTATCTTAAAAAGAGGTGTATATGGCGTACCACCAACATTTTAACGAAAATATACGCTAAGTAATTTTCGACATAAAAAACGTTATTTCTACTACTCTAAGCGAATTATTCAATCTCAAAAACGAGGGTATTTGAGACAAATAAAATTCACTCTAAAATATGCTGAAAATAGCTTGAAAAACGTCTCAAAACTCATCCCTGAATCAGAAACTCAATTGAAACAAGCAATATTGAGTTTTGAGAATCCCTTAACGGATAAAAAGGTTAAAATGTGCGTGCTATCCCATGTTCATTAAGCTAATATTTTGAAGTATCCCAAAACGAAAATTTCACATCACTACAACAGTTATTTATGAGGATTTAGGTCATTTTTTTCGTTTTGGGGAACAATGAATTTCTTAGCTTGATGGTGATGTGGCAATACCGCTTAAAGGTTATTTCGTACTAATATAACTACCTAGGTGTATCTGACATAAATTCTTTAACAAACAAATGAATTTCATCTTTAATCTGAAAACCCATACAAAAAACATCATCCTTTTTATATACTTCAACAATAAGGACAGCGTTATAGATGCAGTTTCTCTTAATTTGAAATAGAGACATTAACGTTATTTGTAAATTTATAAAAAATTGCTTTAACCTCTTGTAAGTAATCAACGGAGTTAAATTGAGATACATTTAATTTGGTGTTATAAACTGGCGTTTATTTCTAACACCTATATATTGCTGTAACAGAGTTGGTATTCTTCTATGTGAAATATTCTAATTTTGCATTGGGAAAGAACTTCTCCATATAAGAATAAAGATATTTTTTTATATCTTCTTCTTCTTCTTTTTGATAAATGTATTTTCCAATTCCATATTTTCCCCATTTATATCTTCTTTTCTCTTCATCTAATTCTAATTTTGTCATTGGGTAATTTTTTTCAATCACTCTCTTAGCAGGCTTTGTAAAACGATGTTGAATAAATTCAAACGTGATATCATCACGTGCATCAGGGGGTAATTCAGCATCAAGACGCTCAAACATGTGATAGTATCCATCTTTCCAACCTTCATGAAGATAAATAGGAGCAACAATGAATCCGAGGGGATATCCTGCTCCTGCTACTTTTCCAGCTGCCTCAATCCTTTTAGCTAGTGGAGAAGTTCCTGGCTCAAAATTTTTAATAACATAATCAGCGTTTACACTAAAGCGAAATCTTGTTTTTCCGTTATGTTTTGCATCAAGTAAATGATCTACATGATGAAATTTTGTAACAAACCTTAATTTTCCATACTCGGATTCTCCAAAATGCTCAATTGCGCGTTTGAGGGTATGAGTCAAATGATCAATTCCCACAATATCGGATGTACAGGAGGCTTCAAACCTTGTCAGTTCAGGTGCGCGTTCCTCTATATACTTGTCAGCAGCTTCTAAAATTTCGTCGACGTTTACATAGGTACGGATATATGGCTTACTTCCCATTGTTGTTTGTAAATAGCAATAATGACAATGGCCCATACAGCCTGTTGCAAACGGAATAGCATACTCAGCTGAAGGTTTTGAGGTATCAAATTTTAGTGTTTTTCTAACGCCCACAACAAGAGTAGATTTTGCTACCCGATACTTTTGAAAATCGTTTTCTCCTGGGAGATCTCTCACTTGATTATGAGAAGTAGTATGCCGAATTTCAACATCCATCTTTGCAAATTTTTCATAAAGCTCTCTCCCTAATGGATAATCCAATGCTTTGGGTTCAAAGTATACAAGTTTAGGCATGAATGGATTATTCATTCTCGCATCCCCCTGAAACATCCCCATAATAGTAGTTGTAAGCTTGGTTTGCCTCTTCTTCTGTAGAATAAACAGCCATTTCATGTGAAAGCGGATAATAAGTTTCATAAAGAAACAATGCTAATTCATTAGGAGTATTAGGGTTATTTACAACAGCTGCGGCTTGTATATTTGCTACATCCTGAGTGTGGGGATTGCGATAAAAAACATAGACAATATCTCCAGCGTGATAAGTTTTGCTTTCGTTAGACAATTCCATTCCATCACCTTTTCTTTTTATAAAATTTACTGCATAAAGTTATTCATTAATAAAATTTTCCCTTTAGGGTTTAGAATTATGTCATCTTTATTATGGAAAAATTAAATGGAGTGAATTAAATTTGTAGAGGGTAATATTTTTAGGGAATTAATACCATTACTTCTTATCAGGGGGGCCAGTGCTATTTTAGAATAAAATGAGCGTGTTTTGAAAAGAGACTAATCAAAACATACGCTTAAAATATTCTAACAAATTAATTTTTATAAAAAGTGAAATCATTATTTGTGTTGCGTGTCTAACTCATATAAATGATACAAATTTTATGTTATTTTTCGAAATGTTTTTTATTTTAATGGAGTGAAAAATAAAATGGACATATAATAATTTAGATGTCCTAGATTAATATATTTAATTATTATTTCTTGATAAATCCGTTAATCCTTTCGAAAGAAATAACATGTTGACCATCCAAAAATAATCCAACTTCTTCTATTTGTAGGAATGCCTTCTCCTTTGATTGGTGCTTTTAACATTTTTGAGATAATTGTCAGTACTCTTTTCACTTTGCTTCTTGTTGAATTTTTTTGGCCGGTCTTCCTTAAAATCCGAACGTAGCTTTGCAATTACTTTGCCTTCTTGTGTACGTTCTATACTATCATGTTTCTTTCAAATCCGGCGAATGCACTCATTCTACCTGTTGACGTATCCTCGATTAAACCTATATTAAGTATATGGACCTTTATATCCTTTTCAAACCTGGGGCTATTCTTAACGATTTTCCTTTCGAAATTAAAAAACTCTATTATCTCTGTACACATAATAAAAAAGCATGACATAAAAATTGCCATGCTTTTTACCCATATCATTTATCAAACAGTTGTATTCTTCAATGTACAACTTTCTTTTAAATTCACAATTTTTTAATTGTGTACGATTAAACCATTAGGACGAAGACGACTCATCATAATTTCATCAACAAATTTCCCTTGTGCTTTTAAGCTCCCTTTCTTTATTCCTTCTTCTACAAACCCAAACTTTTCATATAATGCTTTTGCACCAGGATTTGTTTCTAAAACACCTAGTTCTACTCTCTCCAGCAATAACCAATTGTCTGCAAGATCAAGCATTTTCGTAAGCAAAGCTTTTCCAATTCCTTTATTATGATATTCGCTATTTACACCAATGAATAAATCACCTGAATGCGACCTTCTTCCTTGTCCTTGGCTCAAACCGACAAACCCAACAACCGCACCAGCATACTCTGCTACAAATTCAAATTGATTAGGCGCTAAGTTTCGAATTCTATTTTCCATCGCATCTACTCGCATACTAGGCAAGAAAACCATATAAGGTAACACCTCATTTTGTGTGCATATGCGATGAATCGCTCTAGCATCTTGAATCTCTACTGCACGAATTGTAACTTCCATCATATCCCTCCCCTTGTATAACAAATTATAAAGTAAAGAATATTCAAACAAAACATATTATTGTATATTCCATAACCTATTCAATGAAAAAGAACCCTATATTCTCCAGGTTTATAGGATTCCTTTTACGCTTATTATATGATTGGGATTGCTATAAAGACTCCAGTTTCGCTTCTAAACTCCTTCCGTACCATAGTCCTCGATCGTTAACTTTACGCTGTATGTGATTGGAACATTACTAAATGTTTTATCCCAATCTTTTTTAACCTTTTTCCATACTTTTGGATACTTAATTTTTAATCTGTTACCGAAGCCAGCAACATCAGTCTGGTATTCCTTTTGAATTTTTTTAAATGTATGTTTCGCCAATCGTTTCACTTCTTGTTCCGCGGACTTTTCTACACTTTTTAGAAACTTATTTTCAAAAGGTTCCCCTGAAGCGACCCATTTTTCAGACAGCCGCCCCTCTGATTCGATGTTCACATGAAAAGAGATTTTATTTCCTTTAACATAGGGCTCAATTTTGCTTTTCATAGATTTTACTTCATACATGATAGATTTTCCTGTCTTTTTATCAAGGGTTTTCACCAAACCGCTTTTCCCTTTTCCTGTTATCCATGTTAAGCCTTCTAACTCATTTTCATTCAAAAAACCTCGCAGCTTTTTTGTCTTTCCTTTGATTATGGCAGCTCCCACATATTTCACTTCCCCATTTACCGCAATCACATTTGGCAAAAGAAAACTAGCCCCTGATTGCACCTTTCCTGGTAATTTAGCAAGCGGCACGGGAGGTAAAATCCGTGATGATCTATATTGATTATCCCCAATCTCAATCAAGCGGAACGCTGGAATTTCTCCTTTTTCCTTCGATTTCAATGTCTCGCTAGCTCGGCCCTTACTAATTAACACGAGACAACTTGGTCTCATCTCATTATCACGGATAAAAACATCCAATAACTGGTTCAAACTATACATTCGTGCAAGACTTTCACTAACAACAACCACTTTCGTGTGATGGAAGATTATAGGGCGCTGCCTTCTTAATGCAACTTCACGAATCAATTGGTGAAGAGAATCTCCGGTTTCAGAAATATTCGTGTAAGCTTTTTGTTGTGATCCTCCACCTTTTCCTCCACCTGATGATTGTGGTTTAACAAATTGAAAGGTGGATGTTACAAGATTCTTTTTCTTATAACCTCCTCCGTGTTCTTCAATCTTTTTCTCAATATTCGTCTCCTTTTCTTTATCAAATGCCAGGCCTACCGCGAAACCCAGCTCTTCAATTTCATGACTGCTCCAACATCCTGTAAGAGTCAAAAGCAAAAGAACTGATGATAAAATCAAAAGAAGTCGTACATTATTCACACTTCGGTTCATTCTTTCTCTTCCTCCATCTCGAAATTACAAGAAGAAGCAGTGGTAGAATACCAAATAATATTATCGCAGCATTACCCATCATATCCCCTAATTTAAATAGATCATTCATGTTTTTCGGAATTTCAGCAACGATATAAATAACCGGAAGTAGCCCATACAGAAATGAATGAATATTTTTGTTAAAGAGCTGTGCCAGTCCTAAAGCAGCGGCATAATAGCAAATTGTATAAGTTGCGAAGATTTGCATAATCCATATCACAAGTAATAAAGACTCAAATCGCTCAAATATCAAACCAGAGAGTTCAAAACTTCGCATAAGATCGATCGTAGGCCATGTTCTCATTATCACCCCATCAACAGAAAACGTTCCTATCACCATTACAACTGTAATGACATAAAAAATTAAGGGAATAGTAGTTCCGATTAGAACAACTCTTACACCTTGAAGTGGCTGTTTCATAAATGCCAAAAGGAGCAACATGATTTCAGCACCTGAATATGCAAGCGTTGTTGTTTTTAAGCCTTTTAGTACCGGGATAATCCCTAATCCTAATACAGGACGAAGATTGTCTATCTCAAATATTCCAATGCTCATAAAGGAAGTCAGCAAGAAAATAAAGACTGTAATTGGAAATATAATTTCAAATAGACGTGCTATCGAGTTTATTCCACCTAGATTCAAATAGAGACTCACCCACATAAATGGCATGATAATAGCCCACCCGGGAGTTCCTTCCAGTAAAAAGAAACTTGTTATTCCTTCCAGCGTTTTGACTTCGAATGAAGAAAGTATAAAAAAGTAACCCACCATAAATAAGCTAAGTAACACCCCCACCCATTTCCCTACAATTTCTTGACTATATTGATAAAATGTTTTTCCGAGAAACTGTTGACTTAATTTAACCATGATTACCCCTGTAATCATCGCAATTAATCCGCCTAAAATAACAGTTATCCAAACATCTGGTGTATTTACTTTCTCCGCAGCTGTTCTGGGCAGGGTGAGAATTCCTACTGCGAGTACATAATTGATAAGAATGACAGCTGCTTGCGAAGTCGGAATTCGATCTTTAGAATTGGTAATCATCCCTCTTCACTTCCTTTTCGTATCGAATCTTTCATATTCATCATTTTTGGGCGACGTTTCATCATCTGAAGTGGCATGCGAATTATGAAATCTTTCCAATCGCTTACATGATAAACAACAGCTGGACTGGCATATGGTACGCCGAAACTCTTCAATCTCGCTATATGACTACATAGAACGAGAAAAAACAGAATGACTCCGTATAGTCCAAATATGGCAGCGCAAAACATAGCTACAAAGCGAAGGATCCGTAGTGGAATTGCTGCACTATAATGAGCGAGCGCAAAGGAAGAAATAGCAGTGGCCGCTACTACAATTACCATAATTGGACTAATAATTCCCGCTTCTACGGCAGCCTGTCCAATGATTAATCCACCGACAATTCCCATCGCTGAACCAATCGGCTTAGGCAGACGTAGCCCTGCTTCCCGCAAAATCTCGATGGCTATTTCCATAAATAATGCTTCTATAATTGCAGGAAACGGAACTCCTTCCCGTCCTCCTATGATTGAAATAGCTAACTTGGTCGGAATCAACCCAGGATGAAATGAGATAAAGGAAATGTACAAAGAAGGTGCAAAAAGAGAAATAATAGCTGCCCCATAGCGCAATAAACGGATAAACGTGCCTGGAATCCAACGTTCATAATAATCTTCGGGCGATTGCATCAGCATGCTAAATGTAACTGGAACAATCAGGACAAAAGGTGTTCCATCCAATAAAATCGCAACACGCCCTTCCATCAACGCTGCGATGACGCGATCAGGTCGCTCCGTACTCTGTACCTGCGGAAAAGGACTGAGATAATTATCTTCGATAAGCTGCTCCACATAGCCTGACTCTGGCACATTATCAATATTGATTTTCTGAATTCTTTTCTTAACCTCTTCTACTAATTCCGAATCAGCAATCTCTTTCATATAGGCAATAACCAAGTCTTTTTTTGCTCGCTTTCCTACATGAAATTTTGTTAATGACAATCCCTCGTTTTCACCATGTAGCCGTAAAAGAGCGGTATTATCAGACAAAACTTCTGTGAATCCTGCCCGTGGCCCTCTGACTGATACTTCTGATATAGGCTCTTCAACATTCCGTGTTTTTCCTTTTTTTGTACCAAGAATTAATACATCTGATAATCCCTCAATCAAAAGTGCCGTTGAGCCTATCAACACTTTTGTCATCAACTCTTTTATAGAATGAACTTCTTCTACGCTACTCACGGCAAGAACTCGATTCTTAAGAAACTCTTTTAAAACGGTACCTTCCATATCAGATGGTTCACATTTGTATTCTTCATAAAAATTAAGCAGCAATGACTTCATAATATGCATATCAATAAGTTCTTTATCCGACAGCCCCTCCACAAAAACAAGCGCTGCTCGAATGTTTGTCCCCCCCATGTTAAATTCTCGAAAGTGTACGTCCGAGTTATAACTCCCTTCTTTTTTTACAAGCTCTAGATCCAAAGTAAAATCGCCTGTAAAATAGTCTGGAACATTTTGAAAAGATTTATCCTGATATGTACCAGCTTGTTTTTCTATTTGCCACATCTTTGATTCCTGCTCTTTCACCCTCATCACTCTTTCTCTTTAAAAGCTTAGTGTGCATTCCAAGTCAGCTACAATCTAATACGGTACTAATTTCAGCAGCAATCAAAGCATTTTGCTTAGTTTCCGAGCAATTCAACATTACTCTCTAATGAAAGCAAAAACATGATAGCGAATGTTTTTCAAGTTGAGAGGTTATTTATCCATTAAGACCCACCATTTTTCAGTTTATTTTTCCCAATATTGCATGTTATATGTAATGCTTCTCCTGTTTGCCGTAACTTATATTTCACTTTTCATACTGAAATATACCCTTTTTATCTTGTTAATGATAAGCTCTTATTTTCACCATAGTACTGCAAAAGAGCAATATTATCGTTTAACCTTTCTGTGAAACCTATCCATGAATCTCTGACCAATACCTTTGATATGTGCTCTTCAATATTCCGCCTTTTCTCTTTAGTTAGAGCAAGAATGAATACATCGTATGATACATTTCATCATTCTTCCTCTAATGCTCGGATCCAACCAAAAATTTTTGAAAACACATACGGAATGAAAAATACGATAAAAGCTGGAACAACAACTTTCCAGCCTGGAAGATAGGAAACAATCGTTTTCCACATTTTAATCACCCTATATCAGCAGTTGACACCGCGATTTTTCCACACCAATCAGAATTTCTTAAGCATTATTATGTCTGATAAGCGGAAATTTAATCCAATCGTAACTTTACAACACATGTCTCTACTATCGATTAGTGAACATTCAAAATAAAATTCCTGTCTACTGTGATAACACTATGCTTTAAAACACGAAAAGGCTGCAAAGCTTTCTTGGAAAAGCGCTTTGCAGCCTTTTGATTTCTTGTTTTACCTAAATAAAAATCAATATATTTAATTTACTTTTTTAAAACTATATATATCCATTTTGATTTTCCAACATATAAGTCACGACTATGAAGAACAAAAGGTGATTGCTACTTATTTTCTCTCTTTGTTTTCACTTGGCATGGGGCAGGAAAAGGATCTGACCGCTTCTATGCATGGCCGCATTCTCTCTCCCACCTAAAAAGAAAGGTTTTATGTCGACTTCTCAATTTGTATTTATATAGCAAAGATTCTAAAACTATCTTAAGACTATAACATTTTAGCTTGTTGTTTACGATTTTCCACATAATGTTGAAAGATCCAAATGGTTACAGTTAACCAAAAACAGCTTGCTAAATAGCCTCCTAATACATCGCTTGGATAATGTACACCAAGATAAATACGGCTTACTCCAATTGCTACCGTCATTATTACGCTGATAAGAATTAAAAAAATACGTCCAATTCGCGTAGTGATATGACGCCATAGTAAAAATGTAAGCACGCCATATAAAGCGAACGCTTCCATAGAATGTCCACTCGGAAAACTATATCCATTTTCCTCGATAAGTCGGTGTAGTGTTGGACGAGCACGTTTAAACATAAATTTTAATACTTGGTTAAAAACTGCTGTACCCATAATAACTGTTACAAATAATATAAGCTCTGTACGATGATGTAATACTTTGTACAAAAAAAAGAGCGTAAGAACGGAAATAACAATAACGACAGATGTAGATCCAATCGTAGTAAAAAACTTCATAATTTTTGTCATTGTCGGCGATTCAAACCCTTGAATAAACGATATAACAACGTTGTCAAATTTTGTAATCTTTTGTTCACCAATTAAGATTGCTATTAAAGCAAAACCCATAATTGAAGCTAAACTTAAAAAGAATGCACGTGTAAATTGTAGTTTTAAATTCATGTTGATCTTACTCCTAAAAAAATTATTATTTTACTTTCTTGTTACTTGATTGTACCCATCCCACTAATTTTAACACGTACTTTAACATTTACATCAGCCTTTACTAATGATTTTTCCCATTGATGTTGAACTTTTTTCCAATCCTCATATGTATAAGCCCGTGCATATAATTCTAACCCTATAGGATCAATTTCGGCAATTTGTATTTTCTTTATTAAACGTTGAAAATCAGTTTTTAACTGTTTTTGAATTTTTTGTTCCAATGTCATCCCATCATTCCTAACATTAAAAGGAAACAATCGTTCTGAAATTAAAATTCTCATATGTACGTTTATATTAAAAATAAAACGATCCTTGTATTGTACACTTGTTTTTACTTTGGTACCTTCAGAAATAAAACTTAGCCAATGCTTATCTTTACTGTTAGATTGTAACGGTACTGCAATGGTAAATGGAAATTCCCCTTCTATTTTATTTTGCAGGATACGTAACAATTTATTTTCTTCGGGGGTTACAGTTAGTTTGTATCTATTCTGTTCATCAAATAATGCGGAACCTGTTAACTTTATATCGCTATTCTTTTTAATAGCAGAAATACTCGTTGTCATTCCTTTTTCTTTCGTTTGATTATGAAAATCTTGAAGAGTCGTTTTTACTGTAATATTTCTTCTATGTGCTGTCTCAAGTAATTTTGCCAAATATACAGGAAGACGCGGTTTATTTTTAGGAGCATAATAAATTATGTCTGAAACAGGACCATCCACAGCAACGATTTTGGTGGTTACGGTGTTTTTGGGATCCCGATAGAAAGGATCTAAATAATCTGCCCACTTCTTTTGTTTTAAAAGTCGCTTTCCAATCAAAATAATTTGTGTCTTACTTCCCGATGTCAAAGCCATAACCATTGTATCAAATTTTTCTCGAGAGTTTCGTACCGTAACGGCTTTTACACCGTATTGTTCCTCCTTGATCTTGGCTTCTTTGTTGAAAACAGGGCTTGATAAGTATACTTTCAAATTATCATTTTCGTCCAAATCTAAACCGAGTATCAGTGTGAGTGTAACATCTTCAACGTTCATTTGGTCCAAACACCCAGTGAGCAAAAGAACCGGTATTAAAATACTGCACAATATTTTCGGTTTCAATGTGTTTCCCTCCGAAAGTATTTTTTGCATATCAAATTATACATCCATAAAAAAATAGGAAATAAATAGGCCAGTCCAAGCCCTGCTTTCGATATAAATTTTTGAAACATTTCTGATTCATTCCAAGAAGGGTGAGTCCAGAACGTTACTACAATCACTGCTAATAAGAAAATAGCCACATGAAGAGTATGATCTTGTTTTCCAATTAATTGACTAGAACAAAATACAGCACAGTATAAACTAGGGATCCATGCTGTAGAGACAACAAGTAGATAAATAGCCAATAAGATCATATCAAATCGTTCTAAAAAACGAAATTCAATGACTTTAAGTAAGTTCAGTACTGGTTGATTAAATTCTATAATTGCATCGGGACTGAAAAATATAAAGCAAACAACAGTTGCAAACAAATAAAAACAGACTGTTAAGGTGTTAGCTATAATAATGCCTCTCATTGCATATTGTTTCTTTTGTAAAAAAGGGTACAGAAAAAATGCAATTTCAAATCCTATAAAGGAAAAAATAGTAGATGGAACAGCTGCAAACACAGGTCTCCACCCTTCTTTCAATAATGGAAGAAAGTGTAGCCAATTACCATCTTTTAATGGTATGAAGAAAAAAATTGGAATCCACATCGTCATATAAAAGACTAACTCACAGTAACGCCCTATAATTCGGACACCATTACGGGCAACAAAAAAGGTTGGAATAGCAAACAAAAATAAAATGATATAATCCGAGGTTTTAGGAAGAAGCCATCCTTTGATGTAAAGCATTCCACCAATGAGAACTGTCCATGCATAAAAAACAAAATAGATCATATAAAAAACAATTATCGTTTTACCAATAATTTCCCCGAATAATCGTATAAGAATTTCATATAAGGTATCATTCGGATACTTCTTAGCCGTTTTAATTAGAAAAATACTTGCTGTTATAGAGCAAAACCAACCAATGAATAGCGCTATCCAGCCATCTGTTCCGGCTTTTTCCGCAAGTACCCTAGGAAGGGATAAAACACCAGACCCTACTTGTGCTGCATTAATTGTAAAAATATATTGCATGACAGTGATGTTATTATATGCATATTTTTTCATATTCTCACCCTTTATCAGGATTATTTTTGTTGTGATTTGTCGTAACATTTTTAGAATCGTTCTTCATTAACCACAATGGAAATCGAAAAAACGTATCCTTCATACCTGATAATCGAAAAGGTGCAAGTGGACTTCCATAAGGAGTTCCTAATGATTCTAGACTTATGAGATGTGCAATTATAGTCATCCAACCGATAACAATCCCTACGACTCCAAACAAAGCGGCTAATAACATCATGGGAAATCGTAATAACCTAATCGCTAAACCCATGTCATAGTTAGGAACAATAGCAGAGGCTATAGCTGTAACCGCAACAATAATAATCATGATATTACTCACAATTCCTGCTTGAACAGCAGCTTGTCCGATGACAATACCACCTACAATTCCTACAGTCTGGCTAATAGGAGTAGGTAAACGAAGAGCAGCTTCTCTCATCATTTCTAAGGTCATCTCCATAAGTAAAGCTTCTATGACTGGAAGAAACGGAACTCGTTCTCTTGATTCTGCAATAGATAAAAAAAGCTGCACAGGAATCACTTCAAAATTAAATGAAATAAACGCTACATATACTGCTGGTAAAAATAAAGCAATTAAAAAACCTACAAAACGCAATAATCGAATAGCGGAAGCAACTAACCAGCGTGTATTGTAATCATCCACACCTTGAAAAAATGAAATGAAATTTGTAGGAGCAATTAATACATTTGGACACCGATCCACGATAATAACAAATCTGCCTTGAATAATTTGAGATACAGTTGCATCTGGCCTTTCAGTTAACATGAACTGTGGAAACGGCGAATAAGGATTATCTTCAATAAATTCGATTAGTTCACCCGTATTAACAATCGTGTCTACTTGAATATTTCGAATTCTATTTTCAAGTTCCTCCAGTACTTCTTCGGAAGCCACATCTCTTAAATATAAAATAGATGCTTTCGTTTTCCCCCTACTGCCAATTAAAATCTCTTTTAATACTAATTCTCGGTTAGGAATATATCTTCGTATTAAGGCTATATTTTGACTGGATGTTTCTACAAATCCTTGATGAGCACCTTTTAAAGAAAGTTCATTCCCAGGATCTGTGATATCCCTTTGTGGCCACCCTTTAGTATTTAGTCGATACCCTTCTTGGTTATCAATAAGTAAAATACTATCTCCCTCAAAAATAGCATTTTCAACTTGCTTCCACGATGTATTAATTATTTGAATTTCTCCTATTGTAACAGGTAGGTCTTTACTAGAATCGAACGAGTTATGTATTAAGGGACTTAAGATATTATTATGAATGACTTGTTTATCTACTAATCCCGATAG
>NZ_JBALQK010000225.1:0-1377 GCF_036965845.1 Bacillus sp. JJ1127
GTTGAGAATGTTACGAAATACACTTAAGAAATAGTTAGAAAATTGATTTTAAAAAAATATTCACTGCAAGTATATGTCCAAGCGATGTATTTTAATTTAGCATACTATACTAATAATTCACACGTGATAAGGGAGTAGTAGATTCAGATTGGAATTTGTAGCACATCAATTACATGGTTAGGTTTTGCAGGAGGACACGGAAATGTTTGCAACGATTATCGACACACTTTATTTAAACCGCGATTTGGCACGTGTAATGGGAGTTGCAGGATTAGAATCAGTAAAGCATATTGAATTGGAAGAATTGTATCGAAGAGCTAGAAGAATATTTTTAATCTTGTAACAAAGGTAGGGATAGGCATGGACAAAATGGTTTTGGAAGTACTCTCAAAATACGGGATACGTCCTCAAAAATGTACCCTAATTAGAAATAAAGAAGATAGGAGTGTGTGGAAAGTAGAGGGGAAAAAGGGTAGATTTGTATTAAAATTAGTTAGTGCTGAAAAGGCCCAAAAAATTTCGAATGTAACCCTGTTTCTTTCAGGTAAAGGAATTCCTGTAATTCCTGTTGTTCCGACATTAAAGGGTGATTTTGTTGTCCGAAGCAAAAAAAACTTTTTCGTTCTCTTTCCATGGTTTGATGGAGACGCCATCAGTTACAGAACTCCGGGAACAATTGAGAAAATGTCTGTCTTATTAGCTCAATTTCATGAAGCTTCTAGAGGATTCCAAGCAGCAGGCAAACCAATCAAGAAAACAGAATTGAATTTGTTGAAGGAGTATTCAAGAAAAGTTGAACAGTTGGATAAAATATATAAGAAAGTGCGTTCGAGAAAAGATCCAATAGTAAAAGTTTTCTTAGATCATTATTCTTGGTTACGTAAAAGGTGTGATTGGGTGATAAATACACTTCCGAACACATCCTATTATAAACTTTTAAAATTAGCAGATTTGGATCCGGTATTGATTCATGGTGATTATGCAAAATATAATATTCTTAGTGATAATGAGGGGAATTGGAAAATTATAGATCTTGATGATGTGGAAATTTCTTTTCCATTGAAGGAGTTATCGAAAATGATGAGCCGAATAGAGTGTAAACTTGGTAATTGGAGCTTGGCTAGATATCAATCGATACTACAATGCTACAGAAGTATTCGTCCTTTTTCTGAAGAAGAGGAGGAATTACTTCTATTCGATCAGTGTTTTCCTGATCGAATACTAAATTTGATGAATAAATATTATAGAAAAGACAAGAAGGATGAATCTTTTTTAGAAGAATTTAAGAATTGCTTAGCTATAGATAAAGAAAAAATAAAGGAATTATCCATAAAAGATTTAGAATGGGGTTCTTCGTGAAAGGGTGTGAATGTAGCC
>NZ_JBALQK010000225.1:1413-12916 GCF_036965845.1 Bacillus sp. JJ1127
ATTGTTAGTTGAACGAATCGGGCTTTTACGGGCAGTTGATCCCCCGCCTAACTTCTTTGCTTTTACTGAATTTTGAGGTGGGGGTCTTACTGCCCGCAAATAGCGGGATAAATAAAAAGAACCATCCTTTTTAAGTATTTCTCTCAAAAAGGATGGTAAAAAGTTAAAATATACGGTTATGAGATATTTTCCTTTTTTAGAAACCTTTAAAGCGTTTATAGTGGTTCAGGTAGGATATAATTAATATAATTGCTCCAAATAGAAGGGGAAGAGATATAAGTAAAGGAAAGGTTTTGAGTAAAGAGAGAATATATAAACAAAACGAACCAATCAGAAGACAAATAAACAGTAGAATATGAAATTTTCTCATATATAAACCTCCTCTATATATCATATTCAAAATGAAAACGTTTAGAATGTGACAGAAGTGTGAAATTCGACAAAAGGTATTGTCATCTGACGTCGAATCTTGTAATATAATAGATGTGAACGAATTCACATACAAACATATACCCCTTTGTTTGAACGTGAAAATTTCTCCCATCCCCTTTAATATTTTTATAAGCCGTAAAGAAAAAGACCTGGTGTTTTACACCAGGTCTTTTTCTTTTGCAATCCATTTCCAATACCGTTCACATTTCATTTCAATCATTCGTACTTTTCTTTTGAGTGACAATTTTTTTAGCTCTCGTTCCATTTCTTGTTGCGGACAGCCATATATAAATGCAAGTTCTTTAGATGACATAAACTGAACCATTTCTAGTAAGACCTCTAGCCGAGGTAATGGAGCAGGCTCAATATCGCACTTCACAAGTTCCTTTAATAACTGTACATATACATCATATGAATAAATTCCCGCAATTTTAATGCCTTCCTCATCTGAATTCGCATGAAAGAATACGAGGGAAGGGATTTCGGTAATATGCATTTCATTTGTGAATTTCAAATCACATTGGAATGCCTTTTTTGCACTAATTGAATGCAGGTCTTTTGTAAATTCTTCTATATCAATACCACTTTGCTCAGCACATGACAGTAATAATTCCGCATCTGGCTTGGATACATTTTCAAGAAAAATGTATTCTTGGAGTTTTCGCAAAAACCTCGAACCTGCTTTTCGACCTTGCAACTCAGCCGCTTTAATTGCCATAGAAACTAAATATGGTGTAGATGAGGCATCTTGCATATTGACCTTTCCATCACATGAAAATCCGTGCAAACTTGTTGTTTTTTCCCACACAAATCGAATATTAGCAGGTTTATTCCATTTGTGTGAGGAGGCAATGACCCCATCCACTTTGCCAGTTAATATATGTCGGATTGAAAAGTACTTTCCGTATTCGAGCCATAATTTAATGATGACTGGTTCGATGTCCCAACAGTCTTTACAAAGTGGATCGATAAACAAATAAGCTTCTACAGATTTATGTTCGCATTTGGAAAGAGAAGGCATATGCTTTGCTTCCTGTTTATCCATTATGCTTCACCTGTTTCATTTGGAGTATTGACCATATGTTGTGCCGTTAACGCTAAGCGCTCAAAAACAAATTCTCGAATGTGTCCGTGTACTCCAGTATCTTCCATAGCTTGCTCCATACATGCTAACCAGGCTTTTGCTCGCTTTGGTGTAATCTCAAAAGGGAGATGGCGTGCTCTTAGCATAGGATGACCGTGTTCTTCTGTGTATAAGCTAGGTCCTCCTAAGTACTGTGTTAAAAATTGCTTCTGTTTCCTGGCTGTTTCTGTTAAATCGTCTGGGAAGATAGGAGATAAGTCAGGGTGTTTGCTGACATAGGAATAAAATGTATCGACTAATGTTGCAATGCATTGTTCACCGCCAATTGCTTCAAATGGTGTCATTGGTTGCTTGCTCATCCTTTATAAACTCCTTTTCCATCAAGTGTATGTCTATTGTAGCAATGGATTGTTATGAAGAGCAACTAAACAGCTTTCATCCAATCTTTTGCTTATGATCTGTTTCTTAAGTAGAACTATTTTCTTCTAAAATGCTGAAGTAGAATCTGTCAGTTGGCGAAGACGAACCAGCAGTGAAAAAAGCGTTCACTGCCGGAAGTTTCACTTTAGCGTGCATTGTTTTGTTTTGCAAGAAAAAAGCGTTGCACTTTATTCTTTGTATGCCGAACAGGGATATGATATTGATTCAATAAGTGAAGAAAAGCAGCTTTACCTGTCGGCTCGTCTTGTACTTCGTATTCAAGTTCATAATCATCGTGATTGTAATAGAAACTATGATCAAATACAAGTGTTCCGCCTTTAAAAGGAATTTCTGCTCTTTCTGTTGTTAAGCTTCCCATATAAGCTAAAGTAGAAACAGGAATTTGTAATTCATGTAGCTCTTTTGCTACAGGGCCTGTAATAATTTGAGCGGTTTCCATCATAAGGTGCGCTTCTTGCTCTGTTAGCGTTTGATGCGTCTCAAGTAATCCAGTTTCAGCTGGTTGTTTTAAAGTTAATGTATAAGCGCCGTTTTTATGACGAATACGAAGAGCAGAGCCAGCCTCTTTTAAAGAAAAGTGCGGAGTTTCAAAATAATGATTTACTTGTTTTGTAAATGATTGAATGGAAAACGCTTTGCATAATGTTTGAAATTCCTCTTGTGTGACCATATTTTTGAATTCAATTTCAATTTCTTGTGTCATTGTATGAGCTCCTTTTTAAAAGTAATTCTGTAGACATTATCGCTTTTTCACAAATTTGGTTCAATGTTTTATTTGTTTGCGCCCATGTTATGATACAATAATAGTGCCAAGTAAGACAGGAAGCTGATATGGAGGAATTTGAGTATGCAAAATAAAATTCAAGTTAAGAGCGTAGAAGAAAGAGAAAATGCTCTTATTTTTTGTGCGGAAAATACGGAATTACAGGTGGAGGAGTTAACAGCACGTAATCACGTACTTGTAGACTCAGATCATTTATCATTTTTATATATCTTAGAAAATGAATCATCTTTCATTTATGTAAGTATTCCGCATACATATTGGGAAGCAATGCATGATGCAATGAAAAAAGAAAAGGTCATGTTTGTTCGTGTAAATAATATTGAGATTAAGTTAGAACAATTAAAAGAAGAAGTAGAATATTTAATTGAAAATATTGAAGGTAATGCAAATTACGGGGAAGAACTTGTGACAGCAGTAGAAAAAGTATTTCTGTAAGCAAATGGATTGATTTTGGTGGTGGTTGAAATGAATCGTAATTGGGAAGAATTTTTAGCGCCGTACCACCAAGCGGTGGCAGAGCTAAAAGTGAAACTAAAAGGAATGCGTTCACAGTTTACAATGTTAACAGAACACTCTCCGATTGAATTTGTAACAGGCAGGGTGAAGTCGGTTGCAAGTATTATTGATAAGGCGGAAAAGCGAAATGTACCGCTTGATCGGCTCGGAGAAGAAATGCAGGATATCGCTGGTCTTCGGATGATGTGCCAATTTGTTGATGAGATTAAGCCTGTTGTCGAATATCTTCGAAAACGGAATGACTTTGAAATTGTGGAAGAACGAGACTATGTGACGCAAAAGAAAGAAAGTGGTTATCGTTCGTATCATGTTGTAATTAGTTATCCTGTTCAAACGATTTGTGGAGAGAAAAAAGTACTAGTTGAAATTCAAATTCGAACGCTAGCAATGAATTTTTGGGCAACAATTGAACATTCTTTAAATTACAAATATAGCGGGCGCTTTCCAGAAGATATTAAAGTACGCCTTCAGCGTGCGGCAGAAGCAGCATTTTTGTTAGATGAAGAAATGTCTTCGATTCGTCTTGAAATTCAAGAAGCACAAAAGGTTTTTTCGCGCAAACAAGAAGCGAAAGAATCCGAATCATAAACTAAAGGGTGTTGGGCGATGAAATTTGCAATTATGTCAAAGGGAGATCAATCATCAAACGCGCTTGCGAGTACGATGACGGAATATTTGCAGGATTTTGGATTTACAATGGATGAAACGGAACCTGATATTGTAATTTCTGTTGGAGGAGATGGAACGCTTTTATATGCGTTTCACCGTTATTGTAATCGATTAGATGAGACTGCATTTGTTGGTGTGCATACTGGTCATTTAGGATTTTATGCAGATTGGTTGCCTACAGAAGTAGAGAAGCTAGTGATTGCGATTGCGAAGACACCATTTCAGGTAGTAGAATATCCGCTTTTAGAAGTCATTATTCGCTATGTGAATGGCAGTAAAGAATCAAGGTATTTAGCGATGAACGAAGCAACTGTAAAAAGTGCAGAAGGTACATTGGTTACAGAAGTAGAAATTCGCGGGGAATATTTTGAAACATTTCGCGGAGATGGTCTTTGCATTTCTACTCCTTCGGGAAGCACAGCCTATAATAAGGCGCTTGGCGGGGCAATTATTCATCCTTCTATTGAGGCAATTCAAATTGCGGAAATGGCATCGATTAATAACCGTGTATTCCGTACAGTGGGCTCACCGCTTGTTTTACCAAAGCATCATACATGTGTTTTAAAGCCAACTGCAGGAATGAATTTGCAAATTACAGTGGACCATTTAACGATGGTTCATCAAGATGTGAAATCAATTCAGTATCGCGTTGCAAACGAGAAAGTGCGATTCGTTCGTTTCCGTCCTTTCCCGTTCTGGAAACGAGTTCGTGATTCATTTGTTGCGGATGAATAGAGAGGGTTTATGCATTTGAAGAGATTTACACTAAAATGGTATATAACAGAGGCGGAAGAGGGAATGCTCATTCGGGAGTTTCTAAAAACGAAAGGGATTTCTAAAGCAGCTTTAACTGATATAAAGTTTCATGGCGGAGCAATTGAAGTTGATGGTAAGCATGCGACGGTTCGCCACATATTACAGGCTGGAGAAGAATTGCGAGTGTTTTTTCCGATTGAGGAAAGAAGTGAAGGCATGCAAGCTGAAAATATTCCACTGTCTATCGTATATGAAGATGATTCAGTTCTTGTAATCAATAAAGAACCATACATGTCAACCATTCCATCAAGGGAGCATCCGACTGGAAGTGTTGCGAATGCGCTTCTGCATCATTATGATAAACAAAATCTTGCGAGTACGGTACATATTGTAACAAGGCTTGATCGTGATACTTCAGGACTGATGTTAATTGCGAAAAACCGATTTATTCATCACCTTTTATCAAAGCAACATCAACAAAAGCAAGTGAAACGAACATATGAAGCGATTGTTCACGGAGAAATGCTGGAAGAATCGGGTACGATTGATGCACCAATTGGAAGAAAAGACGATAGTATTATTGAACGAATTGTATGCGAAGGTGGCCAAAAGGCAATTACTCATTTTCAGGTTATGGAGAGCTTCCCAAACAAGACGCGTGTAGCGTTGCAGCTAGACACAGGAAGAACGCATCAAATTCGTGTACATATGGCATATGTAGGGCATCCGCTGTTAGGGGATGACTTGTATGGAGGGAGTAGGTCGCAAATAAAACGACAAGCGCTTCATAGTACAAGTTTAACGTTTTATCATCCTATTTTAGAAAAACAGATGACTTTTCATGCAGATGTGCCAGAAGATATGAAAGAAGTATTGAAATAAGCTGCCTTCAGTGTATGAGGGCAGCTTTATTTTGCGGTTCGTTATGTAATAGGACGAAATTTCTCAGGCACAAACGGCATCGAAGAGGGAACTGAAATTGTCTCCATCTCCGGATAGCAAAGGCCTGTTAGTTTTCCTCCAAATACAGCCCCTGTATCAATATTTACGGTATGATTCACAAAGCGAGGTTCTGCTACAGGGGTATGTCCGTATATAATCCAGGCTTTACCTTCATAATACTTTGCCCAATCACGACGGACAGGAGAGCCATCAGGATGTTTTTCCCCTGTAATATCACCATATAATACAAAGGTTTGGACTTTCTTATCTGTTCTGCCTATATAATCTTGGCGAATACCAGCGTGACAAACGATGAGTTTGCCGTTATCTAATATATGGTAGAGAGGGGACTGTTCATATAGATCAATAAACTTTTTTTGTATGATTTTTTGCTCACGGGTAGGTAATGATTCATATTCAGCGACAGTTGTTTCTAATCCGTGTGCGATTGTTACGTTACGTCCGATAAAAAAACGGTATAGCTTATTACAATGATTCCCAGGTGCATAGTATGCTTCTTTTCGGTTTATTACAAGTTCCCATACAATTTCAATCATTTTGAGGGAGTGCGGACCGCGATCTGTAATGTCACCGACGAAAGCAAGTTGTCGCCCCACAGGATGAACGGGAAGTCCGCTTTCCCAATGATAGCCGAGTTGCTCTGTTAACGTTTGAAACTCTTCAAAGCAGCCGTGAATATCCCCGATAATATCATATTGCATGTTATAGCCCCCATCTTAGTTTTTTCTTAGTATACCTAAAGTGAATATGGAAAAAACCATATCCCATTGGATATGGTCTAATCAAACATAAATCTTTTCGTTCGTGATCGTACGTTTAGGATGAAGCCAATCGCAATCATATATGTGAGTAAAGAACTACCACCATAACTCATAAGTGGAAGGGTGATCCCTGTGATTGGAAGTAAACCGATTGTCATTCCAATGTTTTGGAATACTTGGAACGTAAACATGCCAACCGTTCCTGCACATAGATAACTGCCGAATGGATCTTTACATTCTAAAGCGATATGAATCATGCGGTAAATGAGCAGGAAGAAAAGTGAAATGACGACACTTGCACCTAAAAATCCAAATTTCTCTGCAATATTTGTAAAAATAAAATCTGTATGTGGTTCTGGAAAATATACGTCACTATTTTCCCATCCCTTTCCATGAAGCTCGCCAGAACCAGTAGCTAAAAGAGCCTGACGTAACTGATACCCTTGTGTATCGTATTCATAAGGTGCTAACCAGCCATAGAAACGATCTAATTGATATTCCTTTAAAATATGAGCCTTAAAGAATTCTGTATGTTCGAAGTAAATATAAGTTAACGCAGCAGCAGCTGCAATAACAAGAGCCGCTAAGCCTAAAATAAAGCGCCAACGTACACCAGAAACTAAAATCATTGCTGCGAGCATCGCCGAAATAACCATCGTATTTCCTAAGTCTGGTTCTTTCGCGATGAGAAGCAATGGAGGTAAACTAGCGGCAAATATTTTCCCAAGTAAAATCAAATCTTCACGCGGTGAGCGAAACGGATATTTCTCATTATGATTTGTGATAATCCTTGCAACGACAAGAATTAGAAATAATTTCATAATTTCAGAAGGCTGGAAATTACCAAGGCCCGGTAAACTGTACCAAGCGGTAGCTCCTTTAATTGTCACAGCTCCCGGAATTTTGAGTTCAAGTCCAATGAGGAGCAACATGGCAACCCCATATAAATACCAAGCGATTTGTTTATAACGATCAAAATCAATAATCATAATGACGAAAATGGCGATTATTCCAATGACGTACCATTGAATTTGTTTTAGTACGAAATTTACACTTTGTAAAGCCGGTGGTAAAGATGGCTGAGCACTTGCAATGGCAAAACAGCTCACAGCCGCGATTGCAAATAAAATGAGTATTAATATGTAATCTATTTGATATTGAGAATTCTTATTCTTCACCGTATGTAGTCCTTTCTATTGCTCTTTATATAATAAAAAAAAGACGTTATTACCATATTAGCGAATTTTGGATGGTTTGCAAATATGCTGTTTGGAATTTGAATGTGGGATGTTAGATTATATAGATATAAATTGAGAAACTGATAAAAAAACCTTTCTTTTTAGGTGGGAGAGAGGGTCCGACCATGCATAGAAGCGGTTAGGGCCTATTTTCGCCCCGTGCCATGTTAAAACAAAGGGAGAAAGTGAGAGCGGTTCTCTTTTATTCTTCATAGCCGCGGTTTATATTTTGAAAAAACACAATGGAATTATACAGATACAGATCGGACAGGTTTATTTTTTCATTATGAAATATTTTGTATTTTAATAAAGAAGAGAATATGTGACGTTCAAAATGACATGATGGACGAACTATCGAATGAAGTAATGAGAGAAGTACATTGTCGTAAAGAGAATATAATCATTTGTAAAAAAAGAATATGTTTATTATTGTTTTATTATGTTTATGTTATAATAAAAATAATATTTTTTGTTTTTTTGAATATGATAAGGGGATGATAATGTTTATGATGTCATTTCGTAATGAAAGGTTAAATGATTTAGCTTTTCCGATGCATACAGTTCGCTTAATTAGTAAAATCAACGAGTTTAAAGGGAAACAAGAATTATACAAACAACAATCTCCGCAAATTTTGAATACATTAAAAAACGTTGCGATTATTCAAAGTACGAAAGCGTCAAATAGTATTGAAGGTATTGTTATTACAAATCAGCGCTTAAAAGGATTAATGGAAAATAAAGTAGACCCAATGGATCGATCAGAAGGTGAAATTGCTGGATATCGTGATGTATTAGCTACGATTCATTCAGCATATGAAGCAATTCCGATCAATAGTAATGTAATTTTGCAGCTTCATAGGGATTTATATAAATTTGTACCATTAGAAGGAGGAAAGTGGAAAAATACGGATAATGTAATTGAGGAAAAGCTACCAACAGGGGAGAGATTTATTCGTTTTCAGCCACTTTCTGCCTTTGAAACCCCAAGAGCGATGGAAGAGTTATGTGAGTACTATAACGAATGTGTTCGTAAAGAAGAAGTAGATCCACTTCTTTTAATCTCTGCATTTATTTTAGACTTTTTATGTATTCATCCATTTAATGATGGAAACGGGAGAATGGCTCGGTTATTAACATTGCTTTTATTGTATCGTGCTGGTTATGAGGTAGGAAGATTTATCAGCTTAGAAAAAATTGTAGAAGAAAGCAAAGATTCGTATTATGAAATGTTGCGAAAGTCATCAGCAAATTGGCATAGCGGTGATCATAATATTTTATTTTGGACAAATTACTGGCTTGGCACAATGATTGCGGCATATAAAGAATTAGAGAGTCGTGTTGGAACAATTGAAACGACAAGAGGAAACAAGAGTCAGCGTGTAGAAGAGTTTATTACACATCGACTTGGTTATTTTACAAAAGAAGATATTCGGAATGCTTGTCCAGATGTCGCAGAAGCAACAATTAACCGAGTACTAAAGTCTTTGCGAGATCAAAAGAAAATTGAGCCCGTTGGTAAAGGCAGAAATGCGAAGTGGATGAAAATATAATGAGGAAATGACGTTGAACAAAATTGCATTGCTGAGAATCTGTGATTTTTTGTTTTGCCTTCTTTTAAATTTGTGATATGATATAAATATGTTACCAGGTACTAATAACTGATTATATTAAATAGATTTAGGGGGATAAATAAATGAATCTTCTCAACTTACAAGGGAAAAATATTATTGTTATGGGTGTTGCGAACCAACGCAGCATTGCATGGGGGATTGCTCGTTCTCTACATAATGCAGGAGCAAACTTAATTTTCACTTATGCTGGTGAGCGTTTAGAGAAAAACGTACGCGACTTAGCGGAATCATTAGAAGGACAAAAATCACTTGTTTTACCATGTGATGTAACAAACGATGAAGATATCGCTCGTTGCTTTGAAACAATTAAAGAAGAAGTTGGCGTTGTACACGGCTTAGCACACTGCATCGCATTTGCAAACCGTGACGACTTAAAAGGTGAGTTCGTTGATACATCTCGTGACGGATTCTTACTTGCACAAAATATTAGCTCATTCTCATTAACAGCTGTTGCAAGAGCTGCAAAACCATTAATGACAGAAGGCGGCAGCATTGTTACACTAACATACCTTGGCGGAGAGCGCGTTGTATCAAACTACAACGTAATGGGTGTTGCAAAAGCATCACTAGACGCAAGCGTAAGATACTTAGCAAACGACTTAGGACAACACAACATTCGTGTAAACTCTGTATCAGCAGGACCAATCCGCACGCTATCAGCTAAAGGTGTTGGCGACTTCAACAGCATCTTAAAACAAATCGAAGAACGTGCACCACTTCGCCGTAACGTAACGCAAGAAGAAGTTGGTAATACAGCATTATTCTTATTCAGTGATCTAGCAACTGGTGTTACTGGTGAGAATATTCATGTGGATTCTGGGTATCATATTTTAGGGTAATGGAGAGTCTTATTAAGCTGTAGGACAGGTGTTAAAAATATGTTTGTATCTATATAATATAAAGAGAAAACGCTATTCTTTTTGCAAAAAGAATAGCGTTTTTTTGAATCGTTTGATTCAAGGTGAATTGCAATCCTTATTTTTTTCTATTATGCTTCGAGCTAGTATTGAGAGGAAGTTGAAAGAACTAATTGAATGCAAAGTTTATAAATGGTACAAGGAAATACCCAACAATACATAAAGAGTCTTTTTTACAAGTGTCATTTGTTAGAAAAAAGAAGAAAATCTCAGCTTTATTAGGAAAAAATTATTACATATTAGGTGTTGTTGATAAGTATGCTATGCCTTGTGCAAAAATTGTTTAATTGTAAAAAATCAAACCTGCTAGAGTTAAAAAAATGTGTTTTTTAGAATGTTTTGTAAGTATTCCTTTCCACTGAAAATATAGAGTAATTTGTACAGTTCATTAATTTAGGCAGGGAGAGTAATACTTTCTATATCCTCACAACTTATGAGTATAAAATTAGTAGATGGTGGTGTAATTGAACTTTCTTCTGCTAATATAACTAGACACAGATTGGAATAAAATTCAAGAAGAGAAGCAGGCCCAATAATTTGTCCAGATCTAGTTGTTATTGTCACAATAGTTCCTGGTGGCCAACTATCAAATAAAAAACAAGCTATACCTTCGCAATTTGTCATACTTTTCACCTAACCTTAAATTTGATATTTGAATACGTGTTTTCTAAAGAAACATATAGTCAATATATGCAGAGGGGATATAAAATGTTTAGGTAAAGCAAACGTAGGTGACTTTTTTTGAATTAAAGGAAATAAAACCTTAGTAACCATTCGTCTTATGGTAGTGGTTACTTGATGAGAGGGACACAATTTTGCCTTATTATTTCATGTGAAAATAAATGGTGTAATATTTTTGTTTATGAAAATATATATTTATAAATTATTGAAGAAAACGAGTTGAGATGGTAAATAGAAAAATTTAACTGAAGAAGGGGGGAGTGTTGTTGGAGAAAGTCGGCACTCCAAAAAAGAAAGGCATTTTATTTGTGATGAATCCTATAGGCGGGGGAGTAGAATACTATCAACATACGTATATTGAGCAGAATAAACATAAGTATAGAATTTATAAGATGACGTTTAGATCTGGAATTTTTTGTATAGAAGATATAAATCAAAAAAGCCCTTTGTACGATGAATTCGAGTTTCATAATTATGATGAAAATAGCTTCCGATTACTACTCAAGTCAATGGATATTGAATTAATTTATATAAATCATCTCATTAAATTTCCTATATTTGATTTTATAAAATTCATTCAATGTTCTGAAATTAATTATATTTTTTTCATACATGATTTTTTTTGTATAT
>NZ_JBALQK010000226.1:0-2592 GCF_036965845.1 Bacillus sp. JJ1127
ATACAAAAATATATGTAGAAAAACAAAAAATATGATGAGATTCGTTGATTTTTATCAAAATAATATGTGATAAAAGTGAGATAATCAATAAACTGAATTTACAGAATGTTTAAAACTTCTGATGGTTTTGTCTTTTCTGATAGGTTATTTTCAAGTACAATGGAAATGACTGAATCATCTAATTATTTAGGGGGATAGAGGGGGGAGAAGAAATATGAAACGTAATCCGTTGATTCCATTCGCTCTTATTGCAGCACTGGGCATTATCATTATGTTTGTATTTTCGTTTCAGGGGTTACATAAATCTAAAGAGCTAGCTGATGCCAAAAATACGGGAAAACCAGCACAAACGGCATCGAAACCAGAGGATATTGTGAAACAAAACTGTACGAGCTGCCATGGTGATCAGTTGCAAGGTGCAGTAGGACCTAATTTACAAAAAATCGGTGGGAAACTTTCGAAAGATGAAATTAAAGAAGTACTTTCAAAAGGGAAAGGCAATATGCCACCGAACTTAATTCCAGCAGATCAAGCTTCTAAAGTAGCCGATTGGTTATCGAAGAAAAAATAAAGTTCTATATAACAAGCTCTTTGCTTTTATAGCAAAGGGCTTGTTTTTCTTTTCTTTCTAAAATACGATTAATGATAGAGAAATTGAAATTTTGTTGTTTACTTGCAACAACTACTGTAAATTCATTATCATGGAGACAGACTGACAAGAGAAGGAGTAATGGAAATACATGAATGAAGTGAAGCTTTCAAAAAGGTTAGAAGAAGTAGTACGAGAGATTCCAGTGGGATCTACAGTAGCGGATATTGGCTCAGATCATGCGTACTTACCGTGCTATACAATTATAAATAACATTGCTACAAAAGCGATTGCAGGAGAAGTTGTAGATGGGCCATTTCGCTCTGCACAGGTAACGGTAGCTGAGAGTGGTTTACAAGAGAAAGTGGATGTTCGTAAAGGGAACGGATTAGCCGTTATTGCGCCAGGAGAAGTCGATGTGATTACAATTGCTGGCATGGGCGGGGCGTTAATTCGTGATATTTTAGAGAATGGAAAAGACAAGTTAAATGGTGTAACACGCTTAATTTTACAGCCAAATATTGCAGCGCATCATATTCGTGAATGGTTTATTGAAAATGACTGGGAACTTATTCATGAAAAGATTATAAAAGAAGACGGTAAAATTTATGAGATTTTAGTTGGAGAAAAAGGTAATCCAATAGCACCTTACCATGAAAATAAACAAGCTGAGTTATTTATTGGACCATTCTTGATGAAAGAAAAAAGTGATGCCTTTATTGAAAAATGGGAAGGCGAATTGAAAAACTTTCAAAATATCTTGAAGCAGCTGGAGCGTGCAACAGAGTCGGAAGATACAAAAGCGAAACGAAATGAAGTAGAAGAGAAAATGAAAATGATAGGAGAGGTTTTATCATGAGTAAAATTCCGAATGGGCATGAATTGATTTCTTTATTTGAAAGCATGTACCCGAAACATCTAGCGATGGAAGGAGATAAGATAGGCTTACAAATTGGAGCACTCAACAAATCGGTGGAGCATGTATTAATCGCACTAGATGTTACAGAGGCGGTTGTAGAAGAAGCGATTCAAATCGGAGCAAATGTCATTATTGCACATCATCCGCTTATTTTTAATCCTCTAAAAGCAATTCATACAGATAAAGCGTATGGGAGAATTATTGAAAAGTGCATTAAACATGATATTGCTGTGTATGCAGCTCATACAAATGTGGATGTTGCAAAAGGTGGAGTGAATGATTTACTTGCTGAGGCATTGGAATTACAAAATACAGAAGTGCTTGTTCCAACATATGCAGAAGAAATGAAAAAAATTGTTGTATTTGTTCCTGTAACACATGCGGAAGCTATGCGTAAAGCTTTTGGTGATGCTGGGGCGGGTTATATCGGCAATTATAGCCATTGTACGTTTAGTAGTGAAGGGACAGGTACATTTATGCCTCAAGAGGGGACAAACCCTTATATAGGCGAATCTGGACAGTTAGAGCGTGTGGAAGAGGTAAGGATTGAAACGGTTATTCCAGCTTCACTAGAGCGGAAGGTTGTAAAAGCAATGTTAACAGCACATCCATATGAGGAAGTCGCTTATGATGTGTATCCACTTGATAACAAGGGAGAAACATTAGGACTTGGTAAAATTGGATATTTGCAAGAAGAAATGACACTAGGACAGTTTGCTGAACACGTGAAACAATCATTAGATGTAGAGGGTGCGCGAGTTGTTGGGAAACTGGACGATAAAGTGCGAAAAGTAGCAGTACTTGGTGGTGACGGGAATAAGTATATCAATCAGGCGAAATTTAAAGGAGCAGACGTGTATGTAACAGGCGATATGTATTATCATGTCGCTCATGATGCAATGATGCTTGGATTAAATATTGTTGACCCAGGCCATAATGTCGAAAAAGTGATGAAACAAGGTGTGCAAAAGCAATTACAACAAAAAGCAGATGAGAAAAAATTTGCTGTACAAATTCACGCTTCAGAGTTACATACAGATCCATTTACATTTGTATAAGTGAGGTAATAAAAAAATCCGTTGCT
>NZ_JBALQK010000226.1:2625-12682 GCF_036965845.1 Bacillus sp. JJ1127
AGCAACGGATTTTTTTATTGTTGTTTTTTTGCTTTTACACGCGGCAAAATCTTTTGAAGTGGTACGTTTCGTTTTCGCTCCCAAGTAGCTGGATTCATCGGATCGTACTGTTCTAAAAAGGCTATTACTTCTTTTGTAATTGGCGTTGGTGTAGAAGCACCGGCGGTAATAGCAACATTTTCAACGCCTTGTAGCCACTCTAATTGAATCTCGCTTACATCTGCAACACGGTATGCCTTTGTACCAGCGATTTCTTCTGATACTTGAGCTAAGCGGTTTGAGTTATTGCTTTTTGGATCGCCAACAACAATCGTTAAATCAGCAACATCAGCCTGTTTAGCCACTGCTTCTTGACGAACTTGTGTTGCTAAACAAATTTCTTTATGAAATTCAGCTGTTGGGAATTTTTTCTGGATGTCTTCCATTAGGTATTGAACGTCCCATTGACTCATTGTTGTTTGATTTGTAACTAAAATCTTTTCTGTTGGAATTTCCAATGTTTCTAAATCATCAGCTTTTTCAATAAGATGAACGATATCAGGTGCGATACCAACCGCGCCTTCTGGTTCTGGATGTCCTTTTTTACCGATGTAAATCACATGGTATCCTTCAGCTTTCTTTGCTTCAATGAGGTCATGTGTTTTTGTAACATCTGGACATGTTGCATCAATTGTTGTTAACCCTTTTTCTTTTGCACGTTGTTTGACTTCTGGGGAAACACCGTGTGCAGTGAAAATAACAGTGCCGGAATCGATTTTGTCTAAAATCTCTAATCGACTTGGACCATCTAATGTAATAATTCCATCTTCTTCAAAAGCATCTGTTACATGCTTGTTGTGAACAATCATACCTAAAATATAAATGGGTCTCGGTAATGACGTATCTAGTGCGGCATTGCGTGCGATAACCATCGCGTCAACAACACCGTAGCAATAACCACGAGGGGAAATTTTAACAATCTTCATGTGAGTAATCCTCTCCTTCTAAACAAGGGATCCTTTTGTACATAGTCTTTTTCATTATAAAGGAGGAGGGGACAGAAAACAAAGGATTGTTAGACATATAGTTTTGGTTTTGTTGCCATATGTGGGATATTCTCTTCCGGTAATTCTTTTTCAACAAGGGGATCAAGTATAATTTCCTTCCTTTTTTTCTTTTTAGGAGGTGATGGGGTGGTGATTACTTCCACCTCATCTTTCGATTCTTCAGCCTCACCTTTTCCAGAGGTGAGAATTTTTACGATGCTCGGTATGCTGCGAACAATGGGACCATATTGTTCGACGACAGGCCCGACAGATTGAGCGACTTGTGCAACTTTTTCAATGTTATTTAACATGCCGGTCGGATTGGAAATTAAGTTAGAAAAGAAGCTTCCGATACCACTGCTAGCGCTAGGTGTAACTGATGCCCCTCCGCGCATTTCGTTTGGCTCATTCATCATTTGTGGTTGAGGTGGTATCATTTGTTGTGGCTGCTGTATATAGGACTGATGGTATTGTTGGTGATGCGGATGTTGGTGCATGATCGGTTGCCCTTCCATTTGTCGATAGGGAGGAACCATTTGCATAAAAGGCTGAGTAGGATCGTGTTTTTTGAAAAGTTTAGAGAGAAATCCTTTCTTTTTTTGCATCATTGGTGGTAATTGAGGAATTGGGTATGGTGTATATGGTTGCTGCCCTGGATACATTTGCTGCATAGGGGATTTCGGATACATAAGAGAAATCCTCCTTTCTTCAGTTAGGTATATACACATACAATATGCAAAGGTAAGAAAGAAGGTTAGTTTTTGGAGTGAAAACTGAAACTATATAAATACAAGTTGAGAAATCGACATGAAAATCCCTTTCTTTTTAGGTGAACGAGAGCATCTGGACATGCATAGAAGCGGTCAGGGATTTTTTTTGCCACATGCTAGGGTGAAAAAAAAGGAAGAAAGCGAGTGCAGGTCATGTTTTATTTTGCATCGCAGCGACTTAAAAATTAAAATGGATTTATATAAAGATGGATTTTACTATTAGATTTCGATATAATGTAGACTTGACTGATTTGTGCGCGCAGTAGAAATTTTAGAAAGAAGGTGTAACTTATGACACTACAAACATTTACACAGTATAATTTTCAGCCATTTTTAATAGATGCAGTTCGTGAACTACGCTTTTCAGAGCCGACAGAAATTCAAAAGAAAATTTTTCCGGTCGTAAAAAAAGGTGTGAGTGTAATTGGACAGTCCCAAACAGGTTCTGGGAAAACACATGCATACTTACTTCCAACTTTAAATAGAATTAATGCAAACCGTGAAGAGGTACAACTTGTCATTACAGCGCCTACTCGTGAGTTAGCACAACAAATTTATCAAGAAATTGTTAAATTAACAAAGTTTTGTGCAGAAGAGCAAATGATTACGGCACGTTGTCTAATTGGAGGTACTGACAAACAACGTTCAATTGAAAAGCTGAAAAAGCAACCTCATATTGTTGTTGGAACACCAGGACGTATTAAAGATTTAGTGGAAGAACAAGCGCTATTTGTTCATAAAGCAGCTACTATTATTGTCGATGAAGCGGATTTAATGCTTGATATGGGGTTCATTCAAGATGTAGATAAAATTGCAGCACGTATGCCTAAAAACTTACAAATGCTGGTCTTTTCTGCAACAATTCCTCAAAAATTAAAACCGTTTATGAAGAAGTATATGGAGAATCCAGAGCATATTCATATTAATCCGAAGCAAGTTGCAGCGGGGAATATTGAGCATTATCTTGTACCTTCAAGACATCGTAATAAGATTGAATTAGTGAAAAATATGTTACTTCAATTTAAGCCATATTTAGCAATTGTCTTTACAAATACGAAAAAAATGGCAGATGAAGTTGCGAATGGATTAACAGAGCGTGGATTAAAGGTTGGGCGTATTCATGGTGATTTATCTCCGCGTGATCGTAAAAAAATGATGAAGCAAGTTCGTGACTTAGAGTTCCAATACATTGTTGCGACGGACTTAGCAGCACGTGGTATCGATATTGAAGGAATTAGCCATGTAATTAACTATGAACTTCCATCTGATTTAGATTTCTTCGTTCACCGCGTTGGAAGAACAGCACGTGCTGGCTATTCAGGTATTGCAGTAACTATTTATGATCCAGCAAACGAGGAAGCACTAGATAACTTAGAAAAACAACGTAATATCACGTTTAAACATGTAGATTTACGTGGGGATGAATGGACGGACTTAGGTGAGCGTCGTCGCCGTAAAAGTCGTAAAAAACCAAATGATGAACTAGATGTTATGGCAACGAAAGTGGTTAAAAAGCCGAAAAAAGTAAAGCCTAATTATAAGAGAAAACTTGCGACAGAACGTGAAAAAGTGAAGAAAAAATATAGCAATAAAAAAAGATAAGGGAAATTTTTATCAAAAGCAACAAAAACATTAGAATACTTTGGTATAAAAGAAGTGAAATAGAATGTTACACATTTTAAGAGCGTGTGGTCACGCTCTTTTTTGTTGTACATAGAAGAGGTCTCAAACTAATAAAGATATCAATTATATAATGTGTAGCCTTATATAAGGTGTTGGCATACCAATGCTCAACACCTTTCAAACTTATTTAATATTACAGAGTACTTATCTTTTTTTATCCATCTATCTTTCTGGCTTCCAAATTGAGTGAGAAGTGAAGGGAAGAGGATTCTCACCGATTAAAGTTTTTCTTTGTTTTTTCATAGTGACTTCTTTTCTGAACAAACAATTCACTACATATTTCTACAAATTATGCTATCATTATAGCTATTGTATATTGAAGAGGTGATTATATGCTAAAGATTGGATCTCATGTTTCAATGAGTGGTAAGAAGATGTTATTAGCAGCAAGTGAAGAGGCTGTTTCGTATGGTGCAACAACGTTTATGATTTATACAGGCGCACCACAAAATACAAGAAGAAAACCAATTGAAGAATTAAATATAGAAGCAGGACGAAAACATATGCAGTTGCATGGAATTGAAGAAATTATTGTCCATGCGCCTTATATTATTAATGTTGGTAATACAACAAAACCTGAAACGTTCCAATTAGGTGTCGATTTCCTACGCATGGAAATTGAAAGAACAGCAGCCCTAGGAGTAGCGAAACAAATTGTACTTCATCCAGGTGCTCACGTTGGGGCAGGAGCTGAAGCTGGTATTGAGCAGATTATTAAAGGTTTAAATGAAGTGTTGACGCCAGAACAGACAGTAAATATCGCATTAGAAACAATGGCTGGAAAAGGTACAGAGTGCGGACGTAGTTTTGAAGAACTTGCAAAGATTATTGACGGTGTAAAATATAACGAAAAACTATCTGTATGTTTTGATACGTGCCATACGCATGATGCAGGTTATGACATCGTGAATGATTTTGATGGCGTATTAAATGAATTTGATAAAATTGTTGGGATTGATCGCTTGCAAGTATTGCATATTAATGATAGTAAAAACGTGCGCGGGGCTGGTAAAGACCGTCATGAAAATATTGGTTTCGGTCATATCGGTTATAAAGCGTTGCATCATATTGTACATCATCCGCAATTACAGCATGTACCGAAGATTCTTGAAACACCGTATGTAGGTGAAGATAAGAAAGATAAAAAACCACCATATAAATTTGAAATTGAAATGCTCAAGAATGGAACATTTGATGAAGGGATTCTTGAGAAGATTAAGGGGCAATAAGGAGGGGAATTTCCCTCCTTATTTTAATAATTGCTGAAATAATGTATTTACTTGCTGGGCGGTAGCGGGAGAGGTTACTTTTGCGATTTTTTTTAACAGTGCCAGTCTTTCATCGTTATTGTAAATGTTAATATTTTTTCCTTTCATTAAGAGCACAATTTTATCAGCTTGCTCTGTTGTAATAGGGACTTCATAGTCTTTACTATATTTCAATAATTCTTTTGTTGAAATATGATTTAATTTTTTATTTACGATTTGTTTGATGAGATTCATGATGTAGTCCTCCTTCAAGCGTTCTTATATCGGAATATATGTGCATGGTGCTTGTATATATTCGTATAACAGTGGCTTTTTCCATAAGGAAAAGAACAATATGTTATAATAAAAGAACAAAACTACATAAAAAGCATATAAGGAGGGCTTATGGAAAAAAAACAACATCGAAAAGAAAGTATTATTCATCTATTGTATCGTTTAGTTATGATTGTCTTTGGTGCAACATGTGCGGCGGTAGCAATTGAACTATTTTTAATGCCAAATAAAATTATTGATGGTGGAATTATTGGCATTTCCCTCATACTAGATTATCTTACTCCTAACATTTGGTGGTTAAGTTTTTCTACTTTAGTTGTCATCCTCAATATACCATTTATGTATTCCGGTTATAAGCAAATTGGAAAGACGTTCATGTTATCTTCTGCTTTTGCGATTGTCGCTTTAGCATTTATTGAGTCAACATTACATTCTATTCAACCATTTACGACAGAGCCGATTTTAGCAACTGTTTTTGGTGGCCTTATTTTAGGGATTGGTGTAGGACTTGTTATTCGTCACGGGGGTTCATTGGATGGAACAGAGATTATGGGAATCTTGTTAACGAAGAAATTACCGTTTTCTGTCGGTGAATTTGTTATGTTTGTGAACTTATTCGTTTTTGCTTGGGCAGCATTTGTATTTGGTGTTGAACAGGCGATGTATTCTGTTATGACATACTATATTGCATTCAAAACGATCGATACGGTTATTCAAGGATTGGATGAAACGAAAGCAGTTCTTATTGTATCAGATCAATATGAAGAAGTATCAAATGCAATTTTACACCGTCTTGGTCGTGGAACAACAAAGCTTGTTGCTAAAGGTGGCTATACGGATAAAGAGAAAGAAGTTATTTACGCAGTTGTTACACGTCTTGAGGTAACAAAGTTAAAATCAATTGTTCATGAAATTGATGAAAATGCCTTTATTACAATTATGAGTACACAAGAGACAAACGGTGGTAAATTCAAATCAGCAATTCATTAAAAATATGTGTTCAAAAAAGCAGAGAAATTTTCTCTGCTTTTTTGTTATAATAATAAGGTTGCCTGAAATAAAGAAGGTATTTTGGGCAGATTGGTTTACAACTATAATAAGCTATACTATAATTCAAATAGAAATAAATCGGAATCATTCTGAATTAAAATAGGTGAGATGCTATGAAAAATATATTAGAAATAGAAGGATTGACATTTCGGTATGAAGATCGAAATGTGCTAGAAGATATTAATTTGCAAGTTCCAAAAGGAGCTTTTTTAGGTTTAGTTGGACCGAACGGATCTGGAAAATCAACTTTATTGAAGAGTATATTAGGTGTTTTAAAGCCAAAGAAAGGAAATATCCGATTATTTGGTATTGATAGTAAGAAATTTAAAGAGTGGAATAAAATCGGCTATGTGTCGCAAAAGGCTAACAGTTTTAACTCTGGTTTTCCAGCGACTGTCTTTGAGGTTGTTTCAATGGGGCTTGTTTCGAAAAAAGGCCTATTTCGTTTTTTAACGAAAGAAGATAAAGAGAAGGTAGTAAAGGCAATTGCTGATGTAGGCATGGGCGAATTTCAAAATCGTAACATCGGAGAGCTTTCCGGCGGACAACAGCAGCGTGTATTTATTGCACGTGCACTTGTAAGTAGCCCAGAATTACTTATTTTGGATGAACCTACTGTTGGAATCGATGTAAAGAACGTGGAGAGTTTTTATGAAATACTAGAGGATTTAAATAAAAAACTAGGTATCACATTGATTCTTGTTACGCATGATATGGGCGCTGTAACAGAGAAGGTGACGCATGTTGCATGTTTAAATCAGCATCTACATTTCCATGGAAATGTAGAGAAATTCCGAGAGCTAGAAGATGCAGAAATGTCGATTTTATATGGACATCATGTTCATCGCTTAGAGCATGATCATGAGCATCACGGGAGGATACAATGATACAGGATTTTTTACAATATGATTTTTTACGTAATTCTTTATACGCTGGTATTTTAATAGGACTTGTTGCACCGCTTATCGGTGTATTCGTTGTAATCCGCCGCTTGTCACTTATTGCGGAGGCATTAAGTCATGTGACATTATCAGGGATTGCAGCAAGCTTATTGCTTGAAAAAACAATTTTTACAGGTGGATTTTTAAATCCATTATATATGGGAATGATCTTTTCAATAGGTGGAGCTTTGTTAATTGAAAAGTTACGAACTGTATACAAACATTATCAAGAATTAGCGATTCCGATTATTCTCTCGGCTGGGATGGGGATTGGTGTTATCTTCATTTCGCTTGCTAACGGATTTAATACAGATTTATTTAGTTATTTGTTTGGTAGTGTAAGTGCTGTAACAAGAACGGATTTAATGATTATTGGTATTGTAGCAATCGTAGTTGTTGCAACGATTATTTTATTATATAAAGAGCTATTTTTATTATCATTTGATGAGGAATACGCTGTATCAACTGGACTTCGCGCAAAGTGGATTCACTTTATTTTTATTATTTTAGTTGCGTTAGTAATCGCAGTATCAATGCGTGTTGTTGGGGTTCTTCTTGTATCATCTCTAATGACGTTACCAGTTGCAGCAAGTATCCGCATTGCCAAAGGGTTTAAACAAACTATTTTCTTTTCCATTTTATTTGGTGAAATTTCCGTAATAGGTGGAATGCTTGCTTCTTATCAACTTGATTTGGCTCCAGGTGGTACAATTGTTATGCTAGCGGTTCTTATTTTAATCGGTGCAATCTTATGGAAAAAGAAAAAAACTGCATAAAGTAGGGATAGTTATGAATCTAACAGAAGCTTTACGCCTTATGAAAGAAAAAGGGTATAAACATACTGGAAAACGTGAAGAAATGCTGCGATTATTTGCGGCTCATAATCGTTATTTAACCGCAAAAGACGTTTTAGAGCATATGAAAGATGATTATCCAGGATTAAGTTTTGATACAATCTATCGAAATTTAACTGTATTTGCTGAGATTGGTGTTTTGGAGCAGACAGAACTAAATGGAGAAAAGAATTTTCGTTTTACATGCTCTGTTATGGAACACCATCATCATTTTATTTGTTTGGATTGTGGTGGGACAAAAGAAATTACTTCCTGTCCAATGGATTTTATGAATAAAGATTTTAAAGGATATGAGGTAACGGGACATAAGTTTGAAATATATGGACGTTGCCCAAAATGTGCAAAGTAAAGTGAAACCTTAATAAGTGGGTGAGCTTGCTCACTCAACTTAGTTGCTTTTACTGAATTTTGAGATGGGGGTATTACGGTCCGCCAATAGCAAGGGAAGAGCTCGTCAGTTGTGAAACTGACGAGCTCTTCTTTATATAAAAAGAAAAGGCCGCTCACAAAATCTAAGCAGCCTTTTCTTTTTATTCTTGTTCTTGTTTTTCTTTTTCTTGATTTGCAGCCATTTCAGCAGCGATTACATCAATTTCTTTTTTCAGTTCTTCTACCATTGTTTCTTCTGGTACTTTTCGAACTACTTTTCCTTTACGGAATAATAACCCTTCCCCACGCGCGCCAGCAATACCGATATCAGCCTCACGAGCTTCACCAGGACCGTTTACAGCGCATCCAAGTACAGCAACTTTAATTGGTACTTTTAGTGTAGAGATATATTCTTCAACTTCGTTTGCAATACTGATAAGGTCAATTTCAATGCGACCACAAGTTGGACAAGAAATAAGTGTTGCGGCGTTCGATGCAAGACCGAATGACTTTAACAGTTCGCGAGCAACTTTCACTTCTTCAACAGGGTCAGCACTTAATGAAATACGAAGTGTATTTCCGATACCTTTACTTAAGATTGCTCCAAGACCAGCGGCACTTTTTACAGTTCCAGCAAATAGTGTTCCAGATTCTGTAATACCTAGGTGTAATGGATAATCAAAAGCACGAGCTGCTTTTTCATAAGCTTCGATTGCTAAATTAACATCAGAGGCCTTCATAGATACGATAATATCGTGGAAATCCAAATCCTCTAAAATTTTAATATGATGTAGTGCACTTTCAACCATACCATCAGCAGTAGGATAGCCATACTTCTCTAAAATATGACGTTCTAATGAACCTGCATTGACGCCGATACGAATTGGAATACCGCGTTCTTTCGCAGCATTTACAACAGCTTCTACTTTATGACGACGCCCGATGTTACCTGGGTTGATACGTACTTTATCAATGCCGCCTTCAATTGCTTTTAAAGCAAGACGATAATCAAAATGAATATCAGCAACAAGTGGGATGTTAATTTGTTTTTTTATATCAGCAATAGCATTTGCTGCACGTTCGTCTGGAACAGCTACGCGGACAATTTGACAACCCGCTTCTTCTAAACGTTTGATCTCAGCAACAGTTGCTTCTACATCATGCGTTTTTGTTGTTGTCATACTTTGTATAATTAATTCATTGTTGCCGCCAATTGTTAAATTACCGACTTTAACAGGACGTGTTTTTGTACGATGAGTCATTTCATTCACGAATAGATCGCTCTCCTTATAAAAGAAGTTTCTTATTTTGTCTCTTATATCAAGTATAGTATATGTGATATAAGGAAATAGAAACCAATATGTCCGGTTTCACTTTTACTATTGTATCAGCGCCTTTATGTAATTGACAAGGATTAAGTAATGGGGTCATTGATATAAAGGGAATTTGTAAGATTTCCCAATCTGTATTTTTGTAGAAGATGTATTTTGATTTAATTGTTTAAAATCATTAATTACTTTTTCAATAGAAGGAACTTTTTTCTTATTAATCGCTTCGGTAATTGAGAGAACCGTATCTCCTGTCTTTACTTCAATTACTTTATACGATGTGTCTGTTTCTTTCTTTTGTTTCGTATCTGTGTCTTCTTTTTTTGCAGTTTGAGCAGCAGTTGTTTTTTTATATGAACTTAACATTGGTAAAGTGCCAATTTTTATATCGTAGTAAAATACATAACAGAGAACAAGCACAAATAAGAGTATACCTAATCTCTTCATATTCCTCACTCCTTTGCTAGGAATATATGCTTGTCCAAAAAAAAAATGC
>NZ_JBALQK010000226.1:12762-43177 GCF_036965845.1 Bacillus sp. JJ1127
AATTGTTAAGTATAGAACAATTAAAATAACTGCAATGTAGATAAGCGTTGAACTAAGGACGTGTACCTTTAATAAATCCATAATCATAAAGAAGATAGTTGGAATTGTATAACTATAAGCAGTTAACGACCAAACTTGCTTATAAGATAATTTGCGCTTGCCACTCATGGCAGAGCCGATGAAGGCAAGAAGTGTAATACCTAAAAATGTGATAAATAATTGGAACAGATAAACGAAAGCGCCGATAACGAACATTAAAATTGGATAAATGCTATTGAAGAAGGAAATAAAGTCTTGAAGATCCTTTTTCTCAAGAGAAGCACCTAATAGATCATTATAGGAATACGTTTGTGTTTGACCGTTCGCCATAGAGATTACTTTATCTTTGAGGATAAATAAGCCTATTTTATTGTTGTATTTTTGTGTATCTGTTGCGTTTGGATCGAATACAAAGATGGAATTACCATCCTCTTTTTCGATTGGCTTATCAATCTCTGCTTTTAGCTCTCCGTTTTCAATTTTAAATTCCGGAATATCTTGTTCAAGTGCTTTGTTTATGATTCCAACACCGTCTTGAATCGCGCTTCCGTACAATAAAGTTCTCGGGATGGTAGTGATTAAGCAGAGCAACATGATATACAGAATCGTTTTTCCGATTTTTTGAAAACGGAAAAGCGCCATGTCTTTTGGTGAGTATAGGCTTTTGACAAGTTGTGTAAATATGGACATAGATTCACTTCCTTTGTTATGTATGTAGATTTATGTATAAAATCATAAAATCATTGTAACGTACGTATCTAGAGAATCACAAGCTATATCGCGTTTCTGTACCATATTTAGAGGAAGTACTTAATGATTTGAAAAACACGTCTTTTATAAAAAATACAACTTATCAAGGACAAAAATACAATTGACACTTTTCTTTTTCATATGGTAAATTTATCTTACATTTCTTAAATGATATATCTTATAGTAGTTCAGTCATGTAGTATGTAACTGTTAGAAATAATGAATGAGAGTGCGGTGGTTGCGGCCGTCGTCATGTACATAATTCTGGACCCTTAGCTCAGCTGGTTAGAGCAGACGGCTCATAACCGTCCGGTCGTAGGTTCGAGTCCTACAGGGTCCATACCCATTTGGTGGTTTATAATGCAGAAAAGAAGCTTCCTTGTAGAAGGAAGCTTTTTTTACGAAATACGTGAGCATTTTGTTTGAAAAGAAATGGGTATTTTGCTACGTTAATAATAGCAAGACAATGTGATTTAATTTGTTTTCACCCTATGGCAATTAGGGTAAAATGAAGTTGTATGCCAATTTATTTTGGCAATACATAAAATGGGAGGAATATAACAATGGCAAAACATGAATTACCAAATTTACCTTATGCGTATGATGCTTTAGAACCTCACTTTGATAAAGAAACAATGAACATCCATCATACAAAACACCACAACACTTACGTAACAAACTTAAACGCTGCGTTAGAAGGTCATGCAGAATTAGCTGACAAAAGTGTTGAAGAGTTAGTTGCACACTTAAATGAAGTACCAGAAGCAATTCGTACTGCAGTACGAAATAATGGTGGCGGACATGCAAACCACACTTTCTTCTGGACAATCCTATCTCCAAATGGTGGTGGACAACCAGTAGGTGAACTTGCAGCTGCAATTGAAGCGAAATTCGGTAGCTTTGATGCATTCAAAACAGAATTTGCAAAAGCTGGTGCAACTCGCTTTGGCTCTGGTTGGGCTTGGCTAGTAGTAAACAACGGTGAACTAGAAGTAACAAGCACTCCAAACCAAGACTCACCTTTAACAGAAGGTAAAACTCCAGTTATCGGTTTAGACGTTTGGGAACATGCTTACTACTTACATTATCAAAACCGTCGTCCTGACTACATCGGTGCATTCTGGAACGTTGTAGACTGGAACGCAGCTGAAAAACGTTACCAAGAAGCTAAATAATATTGTTTGTTCTGCTTTATGCAATTTGATACTGAAGAAGCTAGGGGATATTCTCCTAGCTTTTTTGTATGCTTTCTTTTACATAATTGTGCTTGTCTTTGGAAGACTAGAACATGAAGTAAAGGAGAGTTATGTATGAAGTGGAAACATGTAATTGGCGATGTTGAGGTGAATCGCGATTTAGTATTACTACTTATTATGGGGGGATTATACACACTTGCTATTTCTTTATCGAATACCTTTGTTAACATTTATTTATGGAAGCAAACCCAAAACTATGTGAACCTTGGATTGTATAATTTAGCAAGTGTTGTATTGCAACTACTCACCTTTCTATTCGCAGGAAAATTGGCAAAGCGAATCGATCGTGCTATTTTACTGCGAATAGGAGTTGGAACATTAGCGACTTTTTTTATCGTTGTTTTACTTACAGGAACACATGCTTCACACTATATTATATTACTTGGTGGACTTCTTGGGATTGGATACGGTTTTTATTGGCTTGCATTTAATTTGCTGACGTTTGAAATTACAGAACCGGAAACACGTGATTTTTTTAACGGTTTTCTCGGTCTTCTAACATCTTTTGCTGGAATGATTGGGCCGATAGCAGCTGGATATACAATTTCACGTATGGAGAAGTGGAGCGGCTATACAGTTATCTTTTTTCTTTCATTAACTTTATTTGCAATTGCTGTGGTCATTAGCTTTTTTTTATCGAAAAGGGAATGTGAAGGACGGTATGAAATTGTTCAAGTTTTGAAAGAACGTAGGATTGATAAAAACTGGGGAAGAATTACTCGTGCACACTTTTTTCAAGGATTAAGGGAAGGAACATTTGTTTTTGTTATCTCGGTATACGTCTATTTAGCATCTGGAAGTGAATTTGCATTAGGGAAGTATAGTTTAGTCAATTCAGCTGTTTCATTTGTATGCTATTACTTGGTTGCACGTATGTTAAAGAAAGAGTGGAGAAAAAAGGCGATTTTACTTGGCGGAATTATTTTATACGCTGTGGTGTTCTTAGTTATTTTCCATGTTACATATGTAAAATTGCTCATTTATGCAGCTTGTATTGCAATTGCCTATCCGATCTTACTCGTTCCGTATGGATCGATGACATATGATGTAATCGGAAGAGCAAAACAGGCAAAAGAATGGCGGGTTGAGTATATTGTTGTTCGAGAACTATGGCTAAATAGCGGAAGAATATGTTCAATTTTAAGTTTTTTATGTGCAGTTTCATTTTTCCTGCCGGAAAAAAGTTTACCTGTTTTATTATGTATTCTCGGAGCTGGACATTTTCTTATTTATTTTGCCGTTAAAAATGTCAAATATGATGAGCGAAGTATAAATAGGACAAGTGTTGTAGCTGGGGAAGCAACACCAAATCGTACTGAACCTGAAGGTTAACTTCTTCTTTGTTTTATGCTAGAATAAAAAGACATGTAAAACAGCTGTGAGGGCACCTGTAACAAGGTGTCCCTTTCACATTACATAGCTGTGGGTAGAGGGGGTTCGTATGAGTAAGAAGAAAAAGAAAAAGACCCACGTTCCGTTTCGGCTAAACGTGTTGTTTTTGTGCGTATTTTTAATGTTCTCCGCGGTTATTGTGAGGCTTGGATATGTACAAATTGTTCATGGTGAGGAGTATAAAAACGAAGTTGAGAAAAAGGAAAACGCAACGATAAGCAATCCAGTTCCGCGTGGGAAAATCTTTGATCGATATGGACGTGCTGTTGTAGATAATGATCCTGTTCGGACGATCACATTTACACGAATGAAAGGATCAACTTCAGAGGACCGCCTAAAAACAGCGAAAAAGCTTGCAGAACTCATTGAAGTATCACCAGATAAATTAACAGATCGTGATAAGAAAGATTACTGGCTTTCAATGCATAAAAAAGAAGCAGAAGCGAAAATCACAAAAAAAGATCGTGAAGAACTTAAAGCGAAAAAAATTGATGATAAAGAAATTGACGATCGTCAGCGAAACCGCGTGACAGAAGAAGAACTAAGTCAATTAACACCAGCAGATTTAGAAGTGCTTGCAATTAAGAGTAAGATGGACGGCGGATATGCAATGACGCCACAAATTATTAAAAAGCAAGTAACACCAGAAGAATATGCGATAGTGAGTGAAAACCTAGCGCTATTACCAGGTGTGGATACGAATGTGGACTGGGATCGTAAATATACGTATGATGATATGTTCCGCAGTGTGCTTGGTGGTGTAACAAGCTCGGATGAAGGATTACCAAAAGAGCGATTAGATTATTACCTTGTTCGCGATTATGATCGTAACGACCGGGTTGGGAAAAGTTATATTGAGCAGCAATATGAAGATGCACTTCACGGTACAAAGACAGAAACAAAAAATATTACAGATAAAGATGGTAATATTATAGAAACAGTAAATGTCTCTCAAGGGCAACGAGGAAACGATTTAAATTTAACGATTGATATGGAACTACAAAAGCGTGTAGAAGACATAATTACGAAGAATTTAATGCAATTTAAAGGTTCGGAACCACTGTTAGATCGCGCATTTGTTGTCATGACGAACCCGAAAAATGGTGAAATTTTATCGATGGCTGGAAAACAGCTTGTCGAGGAAAATGGAAAAACAGAAGTGAAAGATTATGCATTAGGAACGATGACAAGTTCTTATGAAATGGGTTCAACGGTGAAAGGTGCAACGTTATTAACGGGATATCAAACAGGTGCAATTAAACCTGGAGATTATCAGTATGATGAACCGATAAAAATAAAAGGTACACCTTTAAAAAGCTCTTGGAAAAATATGGGTTCGATTGATGACCTTACCGCTTTAAAAATGTCTTCTAACGTATATATGTTTAAAACGGCAATGAAAATTGCTGGTGTGCAATATCAAAAAGGCGGTACGTTAGATATTCCACAAAAAGCATTTGATGATATGCGTTATTATTTTAGTCAATTTGGACTTGGTGTGAAAACAGGGATTGATTTACCAAATGAGTCGGCTGGGCAACGAGGAACAGGTAAGCAACCAGGTTTCTTATTAGACTTAGCAATCGGACAGTATGATACGTATACACCACTCCAACTAGCGCAATATGTTTCGACAATCGCAAATGGTGGTTACCGTATGCAGCCGCAGATTGTAAAAGAAATTCGTCAGCCACCGGCTAAACCAGATGAAGTGGGAAAAGTGGTTGAGTCAATGGAACCGAAAGTATTGAATCGTGTAGACATGCCTGAAAGTCAGATTGAACGGGTTCAACAAGGTTTTAAACAGGTGTTTAATGATGCTGGTGGTACAGGTTTGAAATATTTTCAAACGGCACCATATAAAGCAGCAGGGAAAACAGGAACTGCACAGGTACCGTATGGCGGTGATAAGGCAATTGGAAGAGATGCAAATGGTAATCGTAAAATCATTTATAATCTAACATTAGTAGGTTATGCTCCGCTTGATGATCCAGAGGTAGCATTCTCTGTTGTCGTTCCATGGATATATGATGATCACTGTGGAATTAACGGAAACATCGGCCGTCAAATTATGGATGCTTACTTTGACTTGAAAAAGCAAGAAGTAACAGGTGAAGCACCGAAAGATGAAAAAGGGAAAAAAGCAGAATAAAAACATGCGAATTTGGCACACTATCTTAAAAGATAGTGTGCTTTTTTGTGTTTTTTATGCATATGTTTTAGTAATTGTGGACGAGCATGTAATATGTGCGAAATAGGGTGCTGAAAAATTGCACATTCTTATTTAGGACCGGTCATAGAGTTGATTTAAAGAAAAGGAGGAAAGGATAACGTATTACAATAAAAAAAGTAGAAATTTACAAAACTTTTACAAACAATTAAAACCGAATTAATAGTTTAGCATTATTCTTATACCTGTAATCCTGTTATTTCAGGTTACTTCTAGGAGGAAAAACACGTGAAGTGGATAAGCGCATCAGTTAAGGTTTTGACGGTATCGACATGTTCCATTTTCTTGTACATGTCTACTGCATCTGCTGCAAATGAAATGGGAGAAGTGAGAGTTGATGGATCCTCAACAGTTTTTCCTATTATGGAAGCAGTAGCAGAGGAATATACAAAGAAGGAACCGCGTGTGAAAGTTTCTATTAGTATTTCTGGAACAGGAGGAGGATTTCATCGTTTTGGAACAGGAGAAGTAGATATTAATAATGCTTCACGTTCGATGAAACAAGTAGAAGAGAAATTTATGAAGAAAAATTCCATCCAGTTTACACCATTTGAAATTGCTTATGATGGTCTCACAATTATTGTGAATCGTCAAAATACATGGGCGGATAATATGACAATAGAAGAGTTACGCCTATTGTGGAGCGAAGATGGGAGAACAAAACGATGGTCATATATACATCCAAAGTGGCCGCATGAAAAAGTGCAATTTTATGCGCCAGGTGTCGATTCTGGTACGTATGATTATTTTCAAAGTGTCGTCTTGCAAAACAATCGCCTTGCAAAAACAGTTTCGTTATCAGAAGACGATCAAGTTATTATGCAAGGGGTAATGAATGATACAAACGCAATCGCGTTTGTAGGATATGCCTACTACATGGCCAATCGAGATAAGGTGAAAGCTATAAAAGTAAACGGTGTATTTCCGACAAAGGAAACGATTCAATCTGGTAGGTATAAGCCATTGTCTAGATCGTTGTTTGCGTATGTAAATCATGCTTCGATTCAAAATAAAAGCAGTGTAGCAGATTATGTTGCATTTATGATGAAGCATGTAGGAAAGCTTGCTGAAGAAGTTGGTTATGTGAAGTTACCAGAAGAAAAATACAATGAACAGCTGCGAATGTTAACAGAAATAGAAAGATAATGTCAGGGTGGAAAGGGGTTTTCATCTTTGGCTCGTAATGACAAAAGTCAGATTACATTTTCTGTGCAACATTTGATTGAGAGAAATACAATCAAAAGAAAAAAAACGCGGCGAATCAATCGAATGGTTCCATTATTATTAAAGGCAATTGCTAGTGTATCTATCCTAACAACAATTGGAATTATTATTACATTAGCAAATGAAACGGTGATGTTTTTTCAAAAAGTATCGTTCTATTCTTTTTTCACTGAAAAAGAATGGTTACCTTTTTTTGAAGAGCCTAAGTTTGGGATACTGCCGCTTATATGTGGGACCGTACTAGTAACATCGATCGCCATGGTAGTAGCAATTCCAATTGGCTTAGGGTGTGCCATATTTTTAAATGAGTATGCTTCAAATTTGGCTAGAAAAGTACTAAAACCATTGTTAGAACTACTGGCAGGGATTCCGACAATTGTATATGGCTTTTTTGCCTTAACGATTGTTACGCCGTTCTTGCAGCGAATGATTCCTGATTTACAGTTTTTTAATGCAATTAGTCCAGGGATTGTCGTCGGATTTATGATGATACCAACAATAGCTTCTCTTTCTGAAGACGCGATGGGAGCTGTAGCATCTGGGGTAAAGGAAGCTTCAATGGCACTGGGTGCAACCCGTTTGGAAACAGTGAAGCAAGTGATATTTCCAGCAGCGTTTACTGGTATTATGGCTGCGATTCTATTGGCAGCTTCTCGTGCAATTGGTGAAACGATGATTGTTGTCATTGCTGGTGGTTCAACGCCTAATATATCTTTAGATCCGACGCATTCCATTCAAACGCTAACAGCCTATATTGTACAAGTGAGCCTAGGGGATGCACCTCATGGAACAATTACCTATTACAGCATGTATGCTGTAGGAGCTACACTACTTGTGTTTACATTTATTATGAATATGATTTCGCAGCAAATTATGCGCCGTTTTAGAAAGGTGATATAAGATGCAGATGTTAAATCATAAGAAAATAAAAGAAAATATGGCAGCACGTTTTTGGAAGGACCAAATATATAAGGTGATTTTTTATATAGCAATGCTATTTTCAATAGCTATACTCTTTGTATTGTTATATCAAATTTTTGAAAAAGGTGTAAGTTACCTTTCAATAGATTTTTTTATGAGCTTTGCTTCACGTAATCCAAAACAAGCTGGGATTGCTGCGGCATTATCAGGAACAATATTATTTATGAGCATTGTAATACCGGTGTCTTTTATATTCGGGGTCGGTACAGCGCTATATTTAGAACATTATGCAAAACAATCTATATTTACAAGAATGATAGAAGTAAATATTCAAACGTTAGCGGGTGTGCCATCTGTTGTGTTTGGATTGCTAGGTTTAACGATTTTTGTATATGTTCTTCAGCTAGGTGAGAGTATAGTAGCAGCAGCGCTTACGATGAGTCTTCTTGTGTTACCAACTGTTGTTGTGTCGAGCCAAGAAGCGATACGTATGGTACCAAGCCACCTATTAGAAGCTTCATATGGAGTAGGAGCTACAAAATGGCAAACGATGTACCAAGTTGTATTACCAACTGCTCTGCCGGGGATTTTAACGGGATGTATTTTAGCATTATCGAGAGCAATTGGAGAGGCAGCGCCACTATTAGTCATTGGGGCACTCGCCTTTGCGAATTATATTCCGTTTGGTATGTTTGATAGATTTACAGTGTTACCAATTCAAATTTTTAATTGGATGAGTAGACCACAAGAAGAATTTCAGCATGTAGCAGCAGCAGGCATGATTGTTTTACTAGGATTGTTGCTTATTATGAATGCAGTTGTCTTATGGTTACGAAAGCGTAGATAAGTAGGAAGTGGATGAAAGGGGAATTCAAGATGGTAGCAACAGTAGTAAATGTACAGGTGAAAAAGGAAGAGAAGATTGAGGCAGCACCGAAGAAAATTGTATTCGATACGAAAAATTTGAATTTATGGTATGGAGAAGACCATGCTTTAAAAGACGTGAATTTAAGCATTCATGAGAATGAAGTAACGGCAATCATTGGGCCGAGTGGTTGCGGGAAATCAACGTATTTAAAAACATTGAACCGTATGGTAGAACTAGTACCTATCGTTCGAACAACAGGAGTGATCGAATATCGAGATCGAAATATCTTTGATAAATCATATCCTGTTGAAGAATTACGTACACATGTTGGTATGGTATTCCAAAAACCAAATCCATTTCCAAAATCCATCTATGAAAATGTTGCATATGGTCCGAAAATTCATGGTATTCGTGATAAGAAGACGCTTGATGCAATTGTTGAAAAAAGTTTACGTGGTGCAGCAATTTGGGATGAATTAAAAGATCGATTACATGACAATGCATATGGCCTATCTGGTGGCCAACAGCAGCGCTTATGTATCGCACGTTGTTTAGCAATTGAACCAGATGTTATTTTAATGGATGAACCAACATCAGCTTTAGACCCGATTTCTACATTAAAAGTAGAAGAATTAATTCAAGAATTAAAGAAAGATTTTAGTATCGTAATTGTGACGCACAATATGCAACAAGCGGCACGTATTTCAGATAAAACAGCTTTCTTCTTAAGTGGTGAAGTTGTTGAATATACAGATACAAATAAATTATTTACAATGCCTACAGATAAACGTACAGAAGATTATATTACAGGACGATTTGGCTAATAAGAGTAAATGCTCCTCTTAAGAGGGGCATTTGTCATTTTTTTATGTATGTAATAGATAAGGGGGAAGAAACATGGTACGAGAACAATTTCATTATGATTTACAAGCATTACAGCACAAAGTAATTGAACTTGGGGAACTAGCAAGTGAAGCTCTTTCACTTGCTATGGAAGGCCTTCAAAAGAGAGATGTGGAGAAAGCATTGGAAGTTATTGATGGTGATTATCGCATGGACAACTTGGAAGAGGAAATCAACGATCTTGCGCTTATGTTAATCACGAAACAACAGCCTGTGGCAAGTGATTTACGAAGAATTTTTGTTTCGATTAAAACAGCAACAGATTTAGAACGCATCGCAGACCATGCAGTAAACATTGCGAAATCAACGATCCGACTTGGTGAAAAAGAAGCGTCTGTTGACTTGCATAATATAGAGGAAATGTTTACAATCGCTAATGAAATGTTACATTTATCATTGGAAGCATATCAAAAAGAAAATTTAACATCTGCAAAGCAAATTGCAGAAATGGATGATTCGGTTGATGAAATATATGGAAAAGCAATTCGTGAATTTATATCTTCCGTTCCTGAACATCCTGAGACGATTACACAAATTACACAATTATCTTTTATTGCACGCTATATTGAGCGTGTGGCAGATCATATTACAAATATTGCTGAAAATGTTTTCTATTTGGTGAAAGGAAAACATTATTTATTAAATGAATAAGCGGTAGGTTAAAGCAGATGATGGGAAGTCATCTGCTTTTTTAGTCAAAACATGACAAAAAAAGCTCGTTGTCTCGTTCAATTTATGATGATAAGATGTATCATAATATATGATGGAAAAATAAAACAAATTTGAATTTCATTTTTAAATCAATGAGTAAGCGCTTTCTTTTAGGGAGTTCTAAATTGACAAAGTTAATTCATATAGAAGTGACATACATATGGTATACAAAATCGTTCAACATTATAAAAGTGGAGGATGAATGTATATGAAGGGGGTTATTTTAGCCGGTGGAAAAGGAAGACGCCTTAGACCATTAACATGTAATTTTCCAAAACCGATGCTGCCATTACTAGAAAAGCCAGTCTTGGAATATAACATTGAATTGCTCCGGCAACATGGTATTCATGAAATTGCGATTACGGTTCAATATATGAGTACTGCCATCAAACAATACTTTGGAGATGGTAGTAAATGGGGCGTGAACTTGCATTACTTCGAGGATTCACCGCCACTTGGTACGGCGGGGAGCATTAAGCAGGCAGAAGCATTTTTAGATGAACCGTTTGTAGTAATTAGTGGGGATGCATTAACTGATTTTCAATTATCGAAAGGAATTGAATTTCATCAATGTAAGAAGAGAATGGTAACGGTGTTTGTGAAAGAAGTGGAAAATCCACTATCTTTTGGTTTAGTCGTGATGAACAAAGAGCAAGAAATTGTACGCTACATAGAAAAACCAAGTTGGAATGAAGTAATCTCTAATATTGTGAATACTGGAATTTATATAATGGAACCAGAAATTTTTTCTTATATTCCATCTGAGACATTCGTTGATTTTAGTCATCATGTTTTTCCGTTATTAGAAAATAAAAATGCGCTATTTGGATATGTGGCAGAAGGATACTGGCTAGATATTGGTACATTTGCTCAGTATCGGCAAGCTCAGTTTGATTTACTGACAAAGAAAGTGCAAGTACCGATTTCTTATACAGAAGTGCTCCCGATGGTTTGGATGGGAGAAGACGTCACAATTGAAAAGGGTACGAAGATTCACGGTCCTTCTTTTATTGGGGAAGGGGCGGTCATTGGAACTGGGGCAATAATTGAACCGTATTCAATTATTGGCAAGCACAGCATTATTTCAAGCTACACGCATCTTCAAAAAAGTATTGTTTTTGCACACACATATGTTGGGAAGCATTGTGAATTTCTAGAAACGACTGTTGGAGAAAATACAATGGTTGAAGATGATGTTACATTGTTTCAGGAAAGTGTTATAGCAGATCGATGCCGGATTGGAAAAAATACGATAATTAAACAAAATGGGAAAATATGGCCTTGTAAAGAGATTGATAGCCATTCTGTAATCGCATCCTCAGGAATCACGGAAGGTGAACATACAGCAGGATGGTTACAAAAAAGCCAGATAGTAGGTAGAGGTAATATAGAAATAACGCCTCAAGTTATTGTGAAAATTGCAATGGCGTTTGGTTCACTTTTTTCAAAAGGAGATCGTATATTAATTGGAAGTCATGAGAATGCAGAAGCGACTGCTTTTAAAAAATTATTTCTACATGCAATTCACGGTGTTGGAATCAACACGATAGAGTGTCAGGAGATGGATGAATCGCCTTTTCAGTATGCGATTCATGAGTTAGAATGCACGGGAGGCGTTTTGGTTCGATTAGAAAAAGGAAAAGTGATTGTCATACAATTGTATGGTAAAGAAGGATTACGTTTAACATATAAGCAGCAAAAAGAAATTGAAAGCTTGTATATGTCAGAGGCTTTTCGTTACGCATATGACAAAGAAATAGGGCGGAATAAGCCGGTGCAGGTTAGCTTAGAAAATTATGTTGAATCTGTTTTAGAGCATGTAGATGTTGCGGAAATACAAAAGCAACAGTTTCATCTTCTTATTAATAAAAGAGATGATATGTCGCAACCATTGCTCATTTCCTTTCTCCAAAAACTTGGATGTTCAATTACGTGGGTGTACGCAAGGGAGCAAAAAGAACATGTTAAATCTTTAATGAAATCTAGTAGAGCAAATATAGCTCTTATGTTTTATGAACAAGGAAATAAGTTTGAACTATATGATAACCATGGTGGTATTTACCAAAATACAAATTTTGAAGAAATAGATGTACCAGATTTACTACTTGAAACGGTAGGGAATACGTATCCGATATCATTAAAATTAGGAGATTGTTACCTTCTTTTTTATATGCATGGTGAAAAAGATTCGCTTCAAATAAGGTGGCAAAGGGATATTTTATATCGAATTGGAAAATTATTCGAGTTGATTGCTAAGCAAGGAAAAACACTATCAGTTATGTTAGAGCAATCACCACCTCTTTATTTATTATGTGATGAGGTTGTATGTTCATGGAAAGAGAAAGGGAAAGTAATGGGAATGTTATTGCAAGATATAGAGAAAAAAGAGATAGAAGTATTAGAGGGGATTCAATTTAAATATACGGAAAAAGAGTGGTCTTATATCGTTTCTGATGCAAAACAACCAAAATTTCTTGTATATTCACATGCGAGAAATCCAGTCATAGCAAAGGAAAACATGAAAAATCTTATAGAAAAAATTAGACAATATCAAAAGGTGTAGAATTTTTATTTTAAAAGTGGTATTATAGTATAGTCTGATTTAAGTTATTAGTGACTGGAGGGAAATAAGAATGCGTGTGAATATTACTCTAGCATGTACAGAATGCGGAGATCGTAACTATATCTCAAAGAAAAATAAACGTAACAACACGGAGCGCCTTGAGCTTAAAAAGTATTGCAAGCGTGACAAGAAGTCTACGTTACACCGTGAAACAAAGTAAGCAGTAGGAATATTTCCTACTGTTTCTTTTTATTTTGCACAAATGTTTGACTGTGCAGCCCCTATTTAAAATGATAAACTATCTCATAAGAATTTTATTTATTTTTTAGATAAAGGTGTTCAGTAGAATAGAGTGTTAGTGCAAGGGGGAAAAGCGTGTGAAAGAAGAGAAGGTGCGTTTACGCAAGCGAATATTAGAACACATGAATTCTTTATCGACAGAACAGTATAAAAATTTATCAGAACAGATTGTATTTTCTTTATATGAACAAAGGGAGTGGAAAGAAGCTGAAACAATCGGAATTACTCTCTCGATGGAACATGAAGTTAATACATATATTATTATTGAAAAAGCATGGCAGGAAGGCAAAAAAGTTGTTGTACCAAAGTGTAATCGAAAGACAAGAACAATGACTTTTCGTCAAATCGTTAATTTTGACCAATTAGAAACGGTATATATGAATTTACGTGAGCCCATTCCTGCATTAACAAAAGAAGTAGAGGCAAATGAAATTGATCTTCTTGTTGTACCTGGAGTTGCATATACAAGACGAGGAGAACGTATCGGGTACGGCGGTGGATATTATGATCGCTACCTTGTACGATATGAGGGGAAAACACTATCATTAGCTTTTGATTTTCAAATTGTGAATGATATTCCGACGGAGCCATTTGATCAAAATATACAAAAAATTATTACAGAAAAAGAAACAATTGTTCAAAATGGAATTGTATAGACAAATAAAAATTGACGAGACTTTTTCTTGTTGATTATAATAAAATATGTGAACGTTTTCTTATTATATTTCCATAATAAGTGTACATAGAGGGTGATAAAATGATATCGATTTATGATATTCAGCAATTACTAAAAAAATTTGGAACGATCATTTATACAGGTGATCGAATCGCTGATTTACAATTAATACAAGATGAGCTACGTGAATTAAATCAATCACAACTGATCGACCCAAAAGACTATCAAACAGCTTTATTTTTAATAAAGCAAGAGATTCAAAAAGAGATGAGTAAGGAATAGAAAAAGGTGGGTTAGCAAAAATGGAGGAAAAGTGGTTAGTGGGTGTTGACCTTGGCGGGACAACAATTAAATTAGCATTTATTAATGTATACGGTGAAATTTTACATAAGTGGGAAATCCCAACGAATACAAGTGAGCAAGGAAAACATATTACATTAGATGTAGCAAAAGCAATTGATGAAAAGCTAGAAGAATTAGGAGAATTAAAAAGCAAGTTAATCGGTATTGGTATGGGAGCTCCTGGTCCTGTACATGTTGCTTCTGGAATGATTTATGAAGCAGTTAACTTAGGATGGAAAAACTATCCGTTAAAAGACTTATTAGAAGTAGAAACAGGTTTACCTGTTGTAATTGATAATGATGCAAATTTGGCAGCGCTTGGCGAAATGTGGAAGGGTGCTGGTGAAGGAGCAAAAGATTTAATTTGTATGACACTTGGAACTGGCGTTGGTGGCGGTGTGATTGTAAACGGGGAAATCATACACGGTGCAAGCGGTGCAGCTGGTGAAATTGGACATATTACAGTTGTTACAGAGAATGCATTTCCTTGTAACTGCGGAAAATCTGGATGCCTAGAAACAGTAGCTTCGGCAACAGGTATTGTACGTATTGCAATGCAAAAAATACAAGATACAGATAAAGAAAGTGTACTGCGCTCTATGTTAGAAGAAGAGGGACGTATTACATCAAAAGATGTATTTGAGGCACTTGGACAAGGTGATGCCTTGGCAGGGGAAGTTGTAGAAAAAGTAGCTTCTTATTTAGGACTAGCGGTAGCCAACCTGTCTAGTACGTTAAACCCTGAAAAAATCGTAATTGGCGGCGGCGTATCAAAAGCTGGTGATGCACTATTACAGCCAATTCAGCGCTATTTTGAACAATATGCATTTTCACGTGCTGTTAAGAGCACAAAGCTAGCGATTGCAGTGCTTGGTAATGATGCAGGTGTAATCGGTGGAGCTTGGCTTGTAAAGAAGCATAAATATGAAGCAAAAACGATATAATTATTGAAGATAATGATGCCTAGTAATTAGTAGAATAATGAGAAGAGGAAGGGTGAATCCCTTCCTCTTTTTATGCAATATCTTGATGGAGAATAGAACTGAAAGTGAATTAATGAGTTGGCGGGTACCCGCTATTTAGGACAGTCATGACTGTAAACCATCCGAAAACAAGTACAGTTGCAACAGCAAAGCCGCCTGCAAGTAGATTTTTTTCACGTAACGTTCTAAGGGTTGCGAATACAGCTAACAGAGTGACTAACCCAAAAATGATAACAAGCCCCATATATGATCCCCCTCTGCTCTCTTATTCTTTTGTTTGAGTTTTTGAAATATTCCTTCTTTTTTATTGTACATGTTTTAGAAATGGTTGTCGAGATAGCAACATTTCTTTTCTTAAGGGAAAGAAATGTTGTATCATAAAAGTAAGTTCAACAACTGGAGGAGATTTGAAAATGAAGTGGATACAAATGCCGCTAGGACCATTACAAACAAATGCATATATTTTAAGCAATGATCAAAAAGAATGTATTATTTTTGATCCAGGTAGTGAAGGTGAGAAACTTGTAACGTATTTACAAGAAGAACAATTAAAACCATTAGCAGTTTTATTAACACATGCTCATTTCGATCATATTGGTGCAGTCGATGCAGTGAAGGATGCGTTTTGTATCCCGGTATATGTACATAAAGAAGAAGCGGATTGGCTAGGTGATGCGACTGTAAATGGTTCACAAATTTTTATGATGAATCGAAGTATTACAGCAAAGCCGGCAGATCATATCATTGATGGAGAAGGAACGTTAACGATTGGATCTTTTACATTTGAAATGTTTGAGACACCGGGACATTCTCCAGGTAGTATTTCATATTATTGCAAAGAGGCAAATGCTGTATTTTCAGGAGATGTATTATTCCAAATGAGCATTGGCCGCACGGATTTACCAGGCGGAAGCTTTGCAGAATTAATCGGAAGTATTGAAGAGAAATTATTTGTACTACCAGATGACACGGCTGTGTTATGCGGACATGGTCCGGAAACAAATATTGGCTTTGAAAAAGAAAATAATCCGTTTTTACAATAAGGTGCATGGGGATGGAGCTCGTTTTAAGAGAATGGATGGAAAGGGAGAAGGATTATTCAATTTCATATGGTACATATATGAACCTTGCATTGTATGATGAGAAGTACGGATACTATATGAAAAATCGTGAGAAAATTGGAAGGAAAGGTGATTTTTTCACGAGTAGTAACGTCTCTTCTGTGTTTGCAAGGACATTTGCTCACTTTTTTATTCATCTTGTCCAAAATGGAGAGGTCGCGCCAAACATTTGCGAAATTGGAGGAGGAACTGGGAGATTTGCCTACGATGTTTTGCAGGAATGGAAACAGTTATCTCCAGAAACCTTCACAGATTTACGCTATTCTATTATTGAGTTGAGCCCTTTTCATAGGAAATTACAAAACAATCAACTTGGCTCATTTCTAAATATTTCTCAGCATGAGTCCTATAAAGAGTTAGGAGATTCTTTTACAGGAATTGTTTTTTCGAATGAATTGTTTGATGCTTTTCCTGTTGAGGTAATTGAGAAGCGGAATGGTATTTTGTATGAAGTAAGGGTTACATATACAGAAGAAGGAAAACTTACAGAAGTATTAAGACCGATAGAAGAAAGACTACGGAGTTATTTACGAAGACATCATATTCAGCTTTTTGAAGGACAGCGTTTTGAAGTCCCAATAGCAATGGAAAACTATGTACAAGAAGTTGCAAGATGGCTCAAGAAAGGTTTATTTATCACGGCTGATTATGGGTATACAAAGGCGGAATGGATGCATCCAGCGCACCGTGAAGGAAGTCTAAGGGGATATTATAACCATAGGCTCATTCGAAATCCTCTTGAGTATTCAGGAGAGATGGATATTACAGCGCATATCCATTGGGATGAGCTGAAGGAAACAGGGGCAATGCAAGGCCTTGATACAGTATGGCACACAAAGCAAAATGAGTTTTTACTAGCGGCGGGGATACTAGAACAGCTTGCTAGTCATCAAGATCCGGATCCTTTTTCTGAGAAACAGAAAACAAATCGTGCGATTCGCTCTATGATTTTGAATGGAGGAATGGGTGATGTCTTTGATGTTGTTATTCAAAAAAAGGGGATGCAATTTTTTAATTTGAAGCGTTATTTGTCTATATAGAAAAAACAAGACACAGAAAGTTTCTGCGTCTTGTTTTTTAATACGACTTTTAGTATGTAGTATTGTATATTTCCTCTCATGATATATATTTATATTAAAGATATGAGATGAAAAATATAGAATACGCCCTTTTTTTCTCTGTTTAATAATCCCTAACCTAGTAATACGTGAACAAGTTGAATAATTGTTTCATTTTCTACTTTGTAGTAAATTTCTAATCCTTTTCTTTCACTAGAAACGATTTTAGCACTTTTTAATTTTGCTAAATGTTGTGAAATTGTGGATTGTGGCATGTTTAAGCCTGTGTACATTGTAGAAACGTTACTTGGACCTCGTTCAATTAATCCCTTTACAATACATAAGCGAACAGGATGAGCAAGCACTTTTAGTAACTCTGCATTACTCTCATATAGTTCTAATTCTTTTTGAAAGGTTTCTAACATGTTTTTTTCCACCTCCGTGTAAGCTGTTATACCATACTATTCATACCAAAAAATTAAAGAAAAGAAAATAGTTGTTGCAGAAAAAACGTTCTAAAGTAAAGAAAATGTAAGAAAAGAGACTCTAGTGTAAATAAAAAAGATAAATTTGTACATTTTGTAAAAAAGATGTTTTTGATTAGAAATTGTAATACGTTGTAAAATTGGAAAGATACGGATATACTTATAACACAAGTTTATCATGATTTTTTTGTTCTTTCAAATTAATATACAAAATTTTGAAAACAATACTAAAAGGAATTTTGTACCCTTATATAGAATATGTATCAGCTTAGAAAGATGAGGCGTCTAAACATTGGAAGAGAAAAAGAACCTGAATTCAGGTTCTTTTTTGTATTGCATCTTCATGTTCAAATGTAGCAAAATCAAAATTCCTATGCATTCACAGGTTCCTCTACATAAGAAAGAGCATTTTCAAAGTCAGAAATTAAATCATTTATATTCTCGAGGCCGACCGATAAGCGAAGTAATGAATTAGAAATACCTCTTTCATCTCGCACTTCCTGAGACAATGCTGCATGGGACATCTTAGCAGGATAAGAGAGAATCGATTCAACGGCTCCTAGGCTAACAGCAAATACAGGGAGTTTTACTTTAGATAGAAATTGGTGCAGTGCATCTTCTGATTGTAGTGCGAAAGATAGAACAGCCCCAGCAGATTTTGCTTGTGATTGTTGTACGCCATAACCAGAATGTGATTCTAATCCAGGATAATATACATTTTGGATTTTTGAATGCTTTTGTAAATAATGAGCCATTTTATTTGCATTTGCTGCTGAGTATTCGAGACGTACGTGTAATGTTTTCATCCCGCGAAGTACGAGAGAACAATCTTGAGGTCCTAATATAGCACCAAAGGCATTTTGCAAGAAGCCAAGTTTTTGAGCAAGATCTTCATCTTTTACAACAGCTAACCCAGCTGTAACATCACTATGCCCAGCAATAAATTTTGTGGCACTATGAAGTACAACATCTGCTCCAAGCTCAAGGGGTTTTTGGAATAGAGGCGTTAAAAAAGTATTATCAACAAACGTAAGGGCCCCAGCAGACTTTGCTAATTTACAAACAGCACGAATATCAGTTACTTTTAATAGTGGATTGGATGGTGTTTCAACATAAAAGACTTTTGTGTTTGGTCTAATACTTCGCTTTACCTCTTCTATATTTGTCATGTCAACAAATGTATATGAAATACCGTAACGAGAGAGAACCTCTGTTACAATACGATAAGTTCCGCCGTATACATCTTCTGAGATGAGAACATGATCCCCTTGTGAGAGAAGGAGAAAGGAAGTAGAAATTGCCGCGATTCCAGAAGCAAAGGCAAATCCTTTTGTTCCACCTTCTAATAAAGCAATGATATCTTCAAGTGCTTCACGTGTTGGATTACCAGAGCGACTATAGTCGTATTTTCCAAAAGTATCTACATCAAATTGGTGAAATGTTGACGTATTATAGATGGGAACGTTAACAGACCCAGTTTGTGAATCATGTTTATATTGGTTATGAAGCAAGAGTGTATCTAAGGAATAGCTCATATTCTCACTCCTTCTTTTACATGTGTAATAGCTTGCTTTAAGTCTTGAATTAAATCATCACTATTTTCAATGCCAACGGAGAAGCGAAGGAGGCGATTACATACACCGCGTGCTGTTCGCACTTCTTCTGGAATATCAGCATGTGTTTGAGTGGCTGGATATGTCATCAGACTCTCAACACCGCCAAGGCTTTCAGCGAATGTAATTAGTGATAAAGATTGTAAGAAGGGATTTATCCATTTTTCATCACGAAGGCGAAATGAAACCATACCACCTTTTCCTGGATAAAATACATCAGTTACACCATCTTCGTCGTTTAAATAAGCAACAATTTTATTCGCATTTTCTTCATGCTGTTTCATGCGAAGGGCTAATGTTTTCATCCCGCGAATTAATAACCACGAATCAAATGGACTTAATACAGCACCAGAAGCATTATGATAGTGGGCAAGTTCTTCGCAGAGTGTTTGGCCTTTTGCGACGACAAGGCCGCTTAGTACATCATTATGACCACCTAAATATTTTGTTGCGCTGTGAAGGACAATGTCTGCGCCTTCTGTTAATGGCTGTTGTATATAGGGAGTATAGAAAGTATTATCAACAATTAGAAGTAATCCATGTCGTTTTGCGATGGCTGAGGTAGCCACAATATCGGTAACTTGCATTAATGGATTGGTAGGCGTTTCTATAAAAATAGCCTTTGTTTGAGAAGTGATGGCTTGTTCTATTTGGTTAATAGATTGTGCATCTACGTATCTACAGCGAATATCCCACTTTTCTTCATGCTCAGAAAATAAGCGATAAGTACCTCCATATAAGTCTTCTGATACGATAAGTTCATCACCAGAACGGAATAAGGAAAGGACGAGAAGAACCGCTGCCATTCCGGAACTACAGGCATACCCTTGTTCACCTTCTTCTAAATCAGCAATTGCGCGCTCTAAAAGATCACGTGTTGGATTTCCAGTTCTTGAGTAATCAAATCCGGTAGATTTTCCGATTCCTTCATGGCGATAGGCTGTTGAAAAATAAACAGGGGGATTAACCGTTCCAGTTGTCGTCTCACTTCGATTTCCAATTTGGGCTAGTTTTGTTTCAATTGTTGACATGTAACATTCCTCCTTTATGAAATAAAATACGAAGTTTAAAGTGGTATAAAAATAAAAAAGCCTTCTAAGAAGAAGGCTTTCATTCGAATATAGTCTTCTTCTTATCTGTCAAATTTTTTTACAATTTGCTGGAATTAGCACCTTATTAACGAATCGCGTTAATGGTTGCTGAGGCGTCGTCGGGCCAGTCCCTCTACCTCTCTGGATAAGAATATTTTGTATGAAATTTTATTATGTTTTTAACTGTACAACAAAAGATAATTGGATTGCAACTTTATTTTAAATGTTTTTTATTTTCTATCAAATCACGTTGACTTTTATTCTATCGGATGCTAAATTTATTAGAAAATTGATAAACATGTTAAAAGGTGAGCACATTTCCTTTTAATAAAATAAATAGTTAAAGACAAACTCTTATTACGAGCGGTGGAGGGAAAGGCCCTGTGAAACCCAGCAACCTTCAAATGAAATGTTTGAAACGGTGCTAATACCTGCGAAACGAACAGTTTTGCATGATAAGAGGAGGAACGATAATGTCCCCCCTCTTCAAGGTGAAGAGGGGTTTTTTATATTAATAGAAAAGAGGGAGAAAAGTGAAATTACTAGATCTATTATCAAAAGGTATCGTGATAGGTGATGGTGCAATTGGAACGTTATTACACTCACATGGTTTACAAAGTAGTTTTGAAGAATTGAACTTGTCTGATCCAGATTTAATTATATCGATTCATAAACAATATGTAGCTGCTGGTGCAGATGTTATTCAAACAAATACATATGGTGCAAATGAAGCAAAACTGCGTATGTATGGACTAGAAAATCAAGTTGTTCAAATTAATAAAGCAGCAGTAAAGCTTGCGAAAGCAGCTGTGACAGACAAGAATGCTATTTTAGGGACGATTGGTGGGATGAAGCATATCGGAGCCGTTACAACGACTGATATGGAACGAGAATTTATGCTACTTGAGCAGGCTGGAGCTTTATTAGAGGAAAAAGTTGATGGGCTATTATTAGAAACATTTTATGATGAATTCGAATTGTTTCATGCAGTAAAAGTGTTACGAAAACAAACGGATATTCCGATTATTGCACAACTAGCGCTTCATGAAGCAGGCACAACGCAAAATGGTAATGATGTAAATGAAATATTAACAGGGCTTTTAGATTACGGTGCAAATGTAGTCGGTTTAAACTGTCAATTAGGACCGCTTCATATGACGGAAGCTTTCAAAATGATATCGATTCCAAAGAATGGTTACTTGTCGGCTTATCCAAACGCAGGTCTTCCAAACTATGTAGAAGGACGTTATTTATACGAAGGAAGCCCTGCCTATTTTGAGGCGATGACACCGAAATTTATTGAACAAGGGATTCGGTTATTGGGCGGTTGTTGTGGTACAACGCCAGCACATATTAAAGGGATGAAACGTGCAATCACGAATGAAACACCCGTTACAGAGAAACAAATTTTTCAACGGCCGCAAGTCATTCATACACATGCGAAACGTTCACGCACTCATGTTACTCTTGCAGAGAAAGCAAAGAAGCAAACGACAGTTGTTGTTGAATTAGATCCCCCTAAAACATTGGATACACAGCGCTTTTTTGAAGGTGCTAGATTATTGAAAAGAGCAGGTGCTGATGCGATTACGTTAGCAGATAACTCGTTAGCGTCACCGCGTGTTTCGAACATGGCAATGGGGGCGTTATTAACGAAGCATGATATTCCAGTACTCATTCATTTAACATGCCGAGATCATAATGTGATTGGTTTGCAATCACATTTGCTTGGATTATCAGCATTAGGGATGGAAGAAGTGCTAGCTTTAACAGGTGACCCAGCCCGTGTTGGTGATTTTCCAGGGGCAACTTCGGTATATGACTTATCATCTATTGAGTTGATTAAAATGATTAAGGAAATGAATGATGGTCGAACCATTTTAGGAAAATCAATTGGTCCTGCGACGAGATTCTCTGTTGGGGGAGCCTTTAATCCACATGTGAGGCATTTAAAGGCAGCGGTAAAACGGATGGAGAGAAAAATTGCAGCTGGTGCAGAGTACTTCTTAACACAGCCAATTTATGATGTAGCCTTAATTAAAGAAGTGTACGAGGCAACGAAGCATCTGGAACACCCGATTTTTATTGGAATTATGCCTTTAGTAAGCAAGCGAAATGCAGATTTTCTTCATTTTGAGGTGCCAGGCATTACATTGTCGGACGAGGTAAGACAGAGAATGGATGGGCATGAAACCCAGGAGGCAGCAATTGAAGAGGGAATTCGCATTTCACAAGAATTAATTGATGCTACGATGAAATATTTTAACGGTATTTATCTCATCACACCATTTTTAAAATATGAAATTACAGAAAATCTTGTTAAGTATGTGAGAGAAAAGCAAGAAGTGAAAGAGGTAATAAACGAATGAAAACGATAGAAGAAAGATTACAACATAATATTTTAATATTAGATGGTGCGATGGGAACAATGATTCAGCAAGCAGATTTAACTGCTGAAGATTTTGGTGGTGAAGCATATGAAGGTTGTAATGAATACTTAGTAAAAACAAGACCAGATGTCATTTTAGACATTCATAAAGCTTACATTGAAGCGGGTGCGGATATTATAGAAACAAATACGTTTGGTGCTACAAATATCGTATTGCATGATTATGAATTGTCTCATTTAGATGAAGAGCTGAATGAAAGAGCAGCACTTTTAGCGAAACAAGCTGTAAGAGGATGTGGCAAAGAAGTATATGTAGCAGGCGCGATGGGACCAACGACAAAAGCAATTAGTGTAACTGGTGGGGTAACCTTTGAAGAGTTAATTGAGGCATATACTAGACAAGCAAGAGGATTATTACGGGGCGGTGTTGATGTATTGCTTGTTGAGACGAGTCAAGATATGCGGAACGTGAAAGCGGCATATTTAGGGATTCAACAAGCGTTTACAGAGGTGAATCAAACAGTGCCCCTTATGATTTCAGGAACGATAGAACCAATGGGAACAACTTTAGCTGGTCAAACAATCGAGGCGTTTTATTTATCAGTTGAGCATATGAAGCCATTATCTGTCGGATTAAACTGTGCGACAGGACCAGAATTTATGCGTGAGCATATTCGTTCTCTTTCTGATTTATCGGAGTGTTATATTTCTTGTTATCCAAATGCAGGTCTGCCAGATGAGGATGGACATTATCATGAATCACCAGCTTCCCTTGCTGAAAAGGTGAAGCGATTTGCTGAAGAAGGGTGGATGAATATAGTTGGTGGTTGCTGCGGGACAACACCAGATCATATAAGGGCGATAAAAGCGGCACTTAAATCGCTCAAACCACGCAAGAATCATGGGCGAGCAGGTCACGGGATTAGCGGTTTAGAAGCATTGCAATACGATGATTCTATGAGGCCGTTATTTGTTGGCGAAAGAACCAATGTGATTGGATCACGCAAGTTTAAACGGTTAGTAGCAGAAGGAAACTTTGAAGAAGCTGCTGAAGTTGCGAGGGCGCAGGTAAAGAAAAATGCTCATATTATTGACATTTGTATGGCGGATCCTGACCGTGATGAAGTAGAAGATATGGAAAACTTTTTAGCAGAGGTTACGAAAGTATTAAAGGTCCCAATTATGATTGATTCAACGGATGAAAATGTAATGGCAAAAGCTCTCACATATATACAAGGAAAAGGCGTCATTAACTCGATTAATTTAGAAAACGGGGAGGAGCGTTTTGAGAAAGTAACACCGCTCATCCGTAAATACGGTGCTGCTATTGTAGTAGGAACGATTGATGAAGAGGGCATGGCGGTTAGTGCCGAAAGAAAATTAGAAATTGCAAAACGAAGTTATAAATTGTTAACAAAGAAATATGGTATACGTCCATCGGATATTATTTTTGATGCGCTTGTTTTTCCAGTAGGAACTGGTGATGAAGAATATATCGGTTCAGCAGCAGCTACAATTGAAGGAATTCGTCTTATTAAAGAAGCTCTTCCAGAATGTTTAACAATCTTAGGTGTGAGTAATATATCGTTTGGTTTACCGCCAGCTGGTCGTGAAGTACTAAACTCGGTCTTTTTATATCATGCAACAAAAGCGGGACTTGATTATGCTATTGTAAACACTGAAAAATTAGAACGCTATGCGTCGATTCCAGAGGAAGAAAAGGAACTCGCAGACGCGCTATTATTTGAAACAATGAAAGAAACATTGGAAGAATTCACGAACTTTTACCGAAGTGCGAAGAAGAAAGAAGCTGTTGTACAAGAAATATTAACGCTTGATGAACGATTAGCAAATTATATTGTGGAGGGAACAAAGCAAGGGTTACAGGAAGATTTAAGTCTTGCGCTTATAGAAGGAAGAAAACCTCTTGATATTATTAATGGTCCGCTTATGGCTGGGATGGACGAGGTTGGCCGCTTATTTAATAATAATGAGCTGATTGTGGCTGAAGTATTACAAAGTGCAGAAAGTATGAAAGCTGCTGTGGCCTATTTAGAGCCGTATATGGAGTCTAGCGATAGTGCGAAAAAAGGGAAAGTATTGTTAGCGACTGTAAAAGGCGACGTACATGATATTGGTAAAAATCTTGTGGAAATTATTTTATCAAACAATGGCTATGAAATTGTGAATTTAGGAATTAATGTCCGCTCTGATCGTATTGTTCAAGAAGTACAAGAGACGAAACCCGATATTATTGGACTTTCTGGATTGTTAGTGAAATCAGCACAACAAATGGTAACAACTGCTGAAGATTTACAGGCGGCAAATATTGATATTCCCATTGTCGTGGGTGGCGCAGCACTCACAAGGAAATTTACAGATAATCGAATTTCTCCCTCTTATAAAGGTCTTGTTTTATATGCGAGCGATGCAATGACAGGACTCGATCTTATCAATCGATTACAAAAAGAAGAGGAACGAGAAAAAATGAAGCAGGACAAAATGGAGCGTCATCTTCATGTTGTGAAACAAGAGGAGAAAAAAGTAGCGGTAATACCAGCTGTAATTGAACCATTGGAGCCAGCGAAGATTATGGTACCTGACTCAACAAAGCGGGTCATACTGCGCGATATTCCGATTTCGCACCTTGCGCCGTTTTTAAATAGACAAATGTTAATCGGACATCATCTTGGCTTAAAAGGAAATGTGAAAAAACTGCTGAGGGAAGGGGACAAACGAGCGCATGAATTAAACAATTTAATTGATGAACTACTGCAAGAAGGACAATCTTGGCTACGACCAAAAGCGGTCTATCAATTTTTCCCTGCTCAAAGTGAAGGACAAAGTATTATCATTTATGATCCGGAAGATCATACGCGTATAATAGAGCGATTTTCGTTTCCAAGACAAGGGAAAGCTCCGTACCGTACATTAGGAGATTACTTAAGGCCGGCCGGAGATGAAATGGATTATGTGGCCTTTTTATCGGTTACAGTTGGGCAAGGTGTTCGTGATATTGCGGAGGAATGGAAGGAGAAAGGGGATTACTTACGTAGTCATGCCATTCAATCATTAGCGCTAGAACTAGCCGAAGGTCTTGCTGAAAAAACACATATGTTGATTCGCGATCGCTTTGGAATTCCAGATTCACCTGAGATGACGATGGAAGAACGATTCCGAACAAAATATCAAGGGATTCGCGTTTCTTTCGGTTATCCAGCTTGCCCGGAACTTGCTGATCAAGAGAAATTATTTCGTCTAATTCAGCCAGAGGAAATAGGGATTTCGCTAACAGAAGGATTTATGATGGAGCCGGAAGCATCTGTAACGGCAATGGTATTTGCTCACCCCGAGGCACGATATTTTAGTGTACTATAATGTAGAAGGGGGAGGAGTATGAAAAGAATAATTTTTACAGGCGGTGGTTCGGCTGGGCATGTGACACCCAATTTAGCAATTATTCCACATTTGCAAGAAAAGGGCTGGGATATTTCTTATATTGGTTCTCATCAAGGGATTGAAAAAACGATTATTGAGAACGAAGGAATTTCGTATTATGGTATAGCGAGCGGAAAGTTACGCCGTTATTTTGACTTAAAAAATATAAAAGATCCTTTTCTTGTTATGAAAGGTGTAATGGATGCATATGTGCAAATACGAAAATTAAAACCTGATGTTATTTTTTCAAAAGGTGGTTTTGTATCTGTACCGGTGGTAATTGGTGGATGGCTAAACCGTGTTCCAGTCTTGTTGCATGAATCGGATATGACACCAGGACTAGCGAATAAAATCGCACTCCGTTTTGCGTCGGAAATATTTGTTACGTTTGAAGAAGCTGCGCAGCACCTGCCAAAAGACAAGGTAGTGTATACAGGATCGCCTGTACGAGAAGAAGTGCTACGTGGAAATCGTGAAAAAGGGTTGCGTTTTCTTGGCTTTCATTCTCGAAAGCCGGTAATCACGGTTATGGGAGGAAGTCTAGGGGCAAAGAAGATCAATGAAACAGTACGAGAAGCATTGCCACAGCTCCTTAAAAATTATCAAGTTGTTCATCTATGTGGAAAAGGAAATCTAGATAAGAAGTTACAAACTGCAGAAGGATATAGGCAATTTGAATATGTGCACGGAGAATTACCAGATGTATTAGGGGCGACAGATTTTGTCATCTCACGCGCTGGATCCAATGCTATTTTCGAATTTTTAACATTGCAAAAGCCGATGATTTTAATTCCATTACCAAAAGCTTCAAGCCGAGGAGATCAAATTTTAAATGCACAATCGTTTGAAAGACAAGGGTATGCGTCGGTTTTATATGAAGAAGATATATCAGTGCCATCCCTTATGGAGCATATCGAAGAGCTAAATCATAATTGTGCGAAGTATAAAAAAGAATTAAAGAAATATAATGGTAAAGAAGCAGTACAGACCATTATGAAATATATTAAGGAGGCATGATTTCTAAAAAATCATGTCTTTTTTAGTAGAATGAAAGGTTCGAAGAATTGCTATATTTATGTTACAATAACAGAGATTTAATAGGGGAATTCCATTTCTTTGAGTGTAAAAATACGGATGGATTAGGAGTGACTGTGTTGGAGCTGAGTCTCTATGAAAATATAGCTCTTATTATATGTTTTGTTTTGTACGTTGGTAGTATTATTGTTTACATTTCAAGAAAATTTTCACAGGAACGAAACTTGCAAAAATCGGAAATAACGGCAGAGTTAGACATGTTAACCGATGAAAGTGATAAAAAACAAAAAATAAAAGAGGATCATCAAACGCCCCATCATTTAAACGCAAATAAGTTCTAAAGATGGGGATTTTTTTTTACAAGATCCTTGTTGATTATTATCTGTAACGCTAAAAGGAGTTTCCCTGCAGTCTTTATAAGTAAGGAGCTAATTCATATGAAGTTCTATATTGCATCAGGTTTTCAAAATAAACACCTTGTTCAATTTGTAGCGAGTAAACTGAAAGAAATAGGGTGGGTATGATTCTAAAATACTTCAAAACTGGGAACAATGGATGCTGTTGGAACAACCACTACCAGCTCTATGTGCGGATCGAATAGATTATACACTTCGCGATCTATATACATATGGAATGATTTCAAAACAAGAGGTTGTTACGTTTTTAGATCAATTAATGGTTCATGAACAATTTATTTGTTTAAGTTCTATTGAAGCTGCAGAATGGTTTACAGAGGTGTATTATAAAGAAACAATTGATTTCTTTCTACATCCATTAGGCTCATATAGTTATCATGTATTAACAAAAGTTTTGCAACTTTCGTTAGAAAAACATGTGATACATATTGAAGATTTCTTGTGTGATGATGAGACATTACTTCAAAAATTGAAATGTTGTCGTGACGAAGAGATAACGAGTGTATTGGCTACTTTACATCCAAATGTAATAGTAGAAGAGAATGATCAAGATTATGATATTTGTTATTTAGGTGGGAAGGAACGCTTAATTGATCCACCTGTCTATGTGAATGGTAAAATATATAAGGCGTCTAATTTATCTGGACATGTAAGGTTATGTAATCAAACAGCGAAAGAGAAAAGTAAGCAAAAGATATATTTAAAAATAAAGGAGTTATAAATATGAAATTAGAACAAGGATGGGAAACAAGTTTCTTAGAAGTTGTACAGAAAAGTGAATTCAAAAAGGGTGCTCTTCGCAGTCAGTTACTTTGTATGGACGGAGAAGAAGTAGAGGAGCTTGCAGACGATTACGGATATGACGAAATTGTAAATCGTGAACATGATGAGGAACTAGCAGAAATTTTAGGAGAAGAACTTTTTGCTGAAATGGAGCGCCACGTATTTTTATCTTCGCAACCTGAAGAAAAGCTCATTTCATTTGTAAATGGCTTAGGATTTCATATTTTAGATTGGATCGTTCTTCTTGAAACAGAATTCGGTATAGATAGTGCAGCATTTACATCGGATTCTGTAAAAATACTCGAAAAACGTTTTAGACAGTTCCCATATATAGAAGATAAGACAATTTTTGATATGACAATTGGAGAAGCAATGGATCTATTAGAGTCTGTGACGGGCTTACAACTGAAAGAGAAGATGAATATACAGTAGTGAAAATGAAAAGAACGTGAAATGATCACGTTCTTTTTTACATAATAATAATTTTGTCAGTTAATTTCTTTTGTCCTGTAAGAAGTGCATTCAAATACTCAACTTTTCGTATACAAGATTGAATGTGTTTTTCAACTTCTTGTAACTCTGCTTGATGGTGCGTTTCAATCGGATGAATTTGCACGTTAAACTTTTCAAATTGACTATTATATGTGATTTCTGCATAGCCGCTCATGATATCAGTTTGATTATGAAATAAGAATTGTTTTGTTTCTTCGCAGTATGTTACATCTTGAAATTCGTATGATTTTAATGCTTCGATTACTTTTGTAATAATTGTTATATCCATTTTTCTCCCTCTTTACGAAGTTATGCTTTTTCATTATAACATGAAATAAGTTCAAGAAAGCGTTTCCAAATGCATTTCCCTCTAATCTTTACGTATAATTTATCAAAATGAAACAAAGAAAAAATAATTGTAATAAAGGAAGGACTCTTTTACTGTTTCATCATATATATACAGAAATAGTGCCATGAAAGGAAACTTTCCGATGAGGAGGTAGTATTTCAAAGTTGAGCGCAGTAAAAGAGGTGAGAATCTTGAATTTTGATATTACAGGACAAAAAGCATATGTAAAAGATGGGCCATATCGAAATCGAATTGGAATTATAAAGAAAAAGGAAAAACAGTCAGGACCTAATTTTATTATTGTCATTGACGATCAAGCGATTGATGTAGAACTAAAAGATATCGTTCTAGTTGGAGTAGATGTAAGACAATTTCATGAATGGTGTGAGCAGAATGGTTATTTGTAAAAGGGACGGGCTGTGAGATAATAAAGAATATGCTTTAAAGAAAGATAAGAATGAGAGAATACGATATTGTATTCTCTTTTTGTATGTTAAAGGAGTAGTTAGAAGAATTTTTGCAGTTGCCGGATGAGGAGTTGTAATGAAAATAAAGATATGTACTTAATTTAGTCAGGTATAAAAGATGGCAGTAACGTTTTATGTAGCGAATAATCAAGATGAAATTTATCAGGAAAAGTATGGAGTTTATTTAGAAGATGAAGTGCATGAATGCCTTTGGAAACAAGCGCAAGGGACTCGATATGATTTAAACATATTAATTGATTTGGATCCGTATAGAGATAAACAATTTAATGTGCTTAAGTTGAAACGGTTGAAAAGAGTCTCAGAATTATTAATTAGAGATTATGATGAGTCAGAGGTTATAGAGTTTGCTGAAGGGCTATATGGTTTATGTGTAGAAGCTTTAAATACCAATCGTTTAGCATTTGCTTTAGGTGATTAATGTTATATGTAAATAAAAATGCCCTTCAATAATTTTTAAGAGGGCATTTTTGTAGATTATTAACTTTACAATGTAAAATGT